>JAISLV010000192.1 GCA_031277075.1 Endomicrobium sp.
GCTAGGAAGTTAGGCAGCTAGGCAACGGCAAAAGAAACAGCAACGGCAAACGGCAGAAATGCGGGTTTAATATTCCATTCTTTGATTTATAAATACTTGTATCGCTACGTTTTTTTTCACTTCTATTGAATAATCCTGTTTTTGCGCCACTTCAGATTTAGTGTCGTTAGCTATGCCTTTTATCATTTCCGCGCCTACGCCGTCTCCGACTGCTAAAGAAGAACCTGTCGCCGCCGCTGAAAGCAAAATCTGCGTTGGAATTTTGGCTTTTTGTTTTGTAACTTTTCCGGGTATTCCGCCTGAACCGTCTACGTGGAGAGCTATCGCGCTCATTGGAATTTCTTGTCCGTTTGGAAAAACCATAGTGTTAAAAGAAATATTTACCCTGTCTACGCTTTTTTCTATAGAACATGCGCCTATTAATTTTGTACCTCGGGGTATCATTATTTTGCCGTTAAATAATACGTCGTATTCGGTTTCGGCAATAACGGGAGTAATTGTGTTAAAAGAAAAAATAGCCGTTTTTAAAACGGCTTCAAATGAAAACCCCGTATGCAGAAAATAATTCGTTTTTACCGGAATAATTTTTGTCGGATAAACGTTTTCCGCGCCTAAAGCGGGCGGGACAAAGATTGAAAAAAGAAATAAAATAAACACAGACGGCATAAACAATATTTTTTTCATATTCGCTCCTTAGAGGGTGTCCCTACGGTATTGTAAAACTTATTTCATAACTTCTGTTTTTACCCGAACTTTCTATTAGTTTTAGCGTTATCTTTTCTTTGCTTTTAAATATAGGGGAAACTATTATCCCCTCTAAAACTCTGCCGCCGCTTATCATGCTGTCATTATAGTAATCGCATATCACAAAATCGCCTTCTTTGTATAATGAGATATTGGCTATAAAGAAATAGCTTGTGCTGTTGTTTTTTATTTGGAACTTTATTATATGTTTGTCTTCGTAAGGCGTAGCTGTGTAGACGCCTACGGCGACGTCTGATACGGTTTTAAAATTATCAGGGAAGAAAAACGTCTTTCTGCTGTCTTTAATTATTTTATTATAGAAATTATAATCCGCGCCAGCTCCGCCCGATTTTGCATTTTTTGAGTTTTCTCCCGCAGTTCCCTTTGCATTTGCGGAGTTTTTAGCTTTATTTGCTCTTTGTCTTGCCTCCTCTTCTTTTTGCGCCTTAAGTTTGGCGGCGCGGATAGCTTCGGCTGATTTGGATTTGGCTTCAGCTTCAGCTGCCGCGCGAGCCGCTTCTTCTTTTATTTCTGCGGCTACAGATATTTTAGCCTCTTCTAAAGCCCGCGCTTTTATTTCTTCCATTTTCTTTTCGTCTACCGTAAAGCTTGCGGTTGAAGTAATCACTATTTCGCTTCTTTCTTTAACGCCGAAACGCTGAACTCTAAACATTTCAGGCAGTTCAAGTTCCGTATAAGCTATAAAAATTTTATTGCGTTCGTTTTGATAACCGCTGCCGTATCCATACCTTACGCTGCCTGAAGTTCCTCTAACCCCTTCGCCAAAGCCGCCGCCGACGCCCGAACCGCCGTAACCTCCGCCTAAGGAGCCTCCGTCGCCGCCGTAACTTCCGCCTGAAGCGTTGATGAAATCGTCGTCTTCTTGCGCGTATTGTCCGCTTAAACCAATACCTCTTGACGCTTGCGCTCTCGGAGAAGAAATACCTGAAGTAGAACGTTCTATATTGTAAATAAAACCTTCTTCAAAACGCCCTCTGTCTAAAAGACCTCTTTCCCCGGGGAATATTAAAACCAAAACCGCAAAGAAAATAGAGGATATAACTATATTGTTTCTCATTTCTTATAAAGTTCCTCTACAAAATTTTCAACCAAAAGCCCCCATGGCGTTTTCATCGAACGCCTAACTTTACTTACAACAAGTTCTATGTCAAAAATTTCTTCTCTTAAAAGAGTTTTATCTTCGTAAGAAGTAATGTTTCTTGTGCCTTTAACTTTAAGTATAGACGTATCAGGCGTGTCTTTAGCGACTTTTATTTCAGTTATCACTAGGCGGGTTTTAAGTTTCTGCTCTTTTATTTGGTCAACTATGCCGTATACCTGCAGGCGTTCGTTCATTTTAGCCTGACAATCCCTTGTCATCATAGAAAAAGCTTTTGTAAAATCGTCATTATACGTATAAAAGTTGTGGGCTGTAAAAAACTCTACAAAAAGCTGACAGAAATTTGAAAGTTCATAAGGCGTAACCTTTTGAAGACTTTTTTCATTGACAAAAGCCTGAGCGTTCCCAAGACTGTCCACCCTGATAACTATAGGCGTTTTTTTAAGAGCCACTCTTAAATTGACCGCAAGAAACACGCACAAAAAAGCCAATACTATAGCTAATGTTTGGAAAAATGATAAACTTTTTAACGTATCCCCAAAAACTTCAAAATATTTGCGTTCTTTTTTTTCTTCTTTCATCATCTTTACCTTTTTTTACCACCTTTATCGGCTTCTTTTTCTCTTATAACTCTTTTTCTGGTATTATTATAAATATTAGCGGCTTTCTTAACGAAATAATTATCTTTTGTTGCGTATTTGTTAAAAACGGAAACTGCGCCAGAGAACACATTTTCGCCTATCAGCTCTAAGTTTGCCGCCGACAAAAGTTTTAAAGTAATAAAAATAGACAAAACAAGAATTATTACTATTGAATACGCCACAATTAAATAATTTACAGATTCCCCCATAACGCTAAGAAACGTAGTGGCTTCTATTTGCGTCAATATTATTTTTATTACGTTTCTGCATATATTAACTACCACTATCCAAAACGAAAGCTGAAGCAACAATATAAACCAATTTTTAAGAAATGAAATAAACGGTTTCCAAATAGACATCACTATAACTAAAGGTCCCACTATATATAATACGCAAAGCAACGTAAAACGCACTATAGGTATGGCATTGTCTACTATAAAAGCAAGATGTATG
>JAISLV010000119.1 GCA_031277075.1 Endomicrobium sp.
TGCACGCCCGCAACGCCGACGTCGTAAAGACGTTCGACTTTGCTTCCTAAAATTTCAGCAGTAATTGCGGCTTCCTCGCAAACGGGCGTATCGCTTGCTCCGCCTGAAGCGATAACTATCAAGCCTTTCCTGGCAGTATTTTTTGTTTGATTTACAACGGCGAGATTTGCCGTAGGGTAATATGTAAGTTTTATTTTTTTTCTTTTCAAAAAGGAAATTTTCTCGCGCGAAATCCGCGTGATTATTATATTTTTTAATCCTGTTTCTGACATATCCGAAACTATGCCGAAAATCTGCTCTTTTGTTTTGCTCTGCCCATAGACCGTCTCGGGCGCGCCTTGACGGACGCTTCTGTGATAATCTATATTGGCATAACCCAAATCTTTAAACGGCGCGATTTTTAATTGCGTCAAAGCGTTTTCGCAAGAAATTTTCCCGTTTTTAACTTTTTGGAGTATTTCTAAAATGGGACTGCTTAAATTTTTCATAGAATAAAAAATATCCCGTAAAGCGCCGGCGGCGCAAGCGTCAAAGGAGGCTATTTTACAAAACATTTTACCGCAAAACCTGCGGCTTGATACAATATATAAAGCAAAATCAGACCCGCAATGCCGGCAAGAAAAGCGGACAAAAATCCGCCGCTGACAAAAGGAAAAGCGTAATCTGTAAATAGAGACGAAGTCTCTTTCGCTTTTTCGTCAAAACCGAAATTTATAGCGACTCTTTCTAAAGCGTCGGGGTGAGACGAAGCGAACAAACTCGCAAACAAAGTTATAAGAACGGGAACCGCCGCAAAACCTATAGTTTTTTTATTCATATTAAATCTCCAAAAGTTTAAAAAGTTTAAGTAAAAACAAAGTAATCGCAGTTTCTACGACGGCAAAAAGAAAATGCAGGCTCATCATATCTTTAAACGCCTGCGCAAAAGATACAGACCCTGAAATTCCAAGCTCAAACAAGCAAAACAAAGCCGCTGTCAAAACTGAAAAAAAGCAAGCCGCAGCGACGGCAATGTAATAATTTTTTTTCAAAACGGCTTTATAGACGTAATAAGACAGGAAAGAACCGATAAAAGCCATATTGAAAATATTTGCGCCTAAAGCCAAAAACCCTCCGTCTGCAAAAAACGCGGATTGGACTATTAACACCGAAGAAATTATCAAAAATCCGGCAAAAGGTCCCGCTAAAACGGCGGCAAAAACGCCGCCTATCAAATGGACGGAAGTCGCCGAAGCTACTGTAATATTAAACGTCTGCGAAGCAAAAACCCATATTGCAATTATCGCAAGTTTCGCAAAATATTTGCCCGCGTCGGAACTAAGACCGGGAAAAGAACCAGAAAAAGAAACGTTGCCGCTGTTTCCTGTAAGTTTGCCTGAAAAAACTGTCAGCGCGCTTAAAACTTTGCTAAAAGAAAACGCCAACATGCCCAAAGCGCCCGCCAAAAGCCCGCCCGCCAAACCGTTATTTAAAAACCCGTCAGGTATGTGCATACTTCCTCCATTTTTTCTATCCGCCTAAACCCTAAGACGCGGCGCGCTTTGCGCAAGCCGCGTTTCTATCTCAATGAATCTATAGCCTTTTTAAAGTCTGAAGACGAAAATATATAGCTTCCGCTTACTATGGCGTTTGCGCCTGCGTAAACGCAGAGTTTTGAAGTCTCGCCGTTTATTCCTCCGTCAACTTCTATTATGCAATTATATTTTTTGTCATTTATAATTTTACGAAGACGAGAGATTTTTGGAAGCATATCTTCCATAAAAGCCTGCCCGCCAAAACCCGGCTCTACCGTCATAACAAGAACTAAATCTAAAATAGGAAGCAAATCTTCAATTTCAGAAACTGGCGTCGCAGGTTTTATAGATATTCCAGCTTTAACGCCCGACGCTTTGATTTCTTCTATAAGCTCTTTTGCGTTCTTAACGGCTTCAATATGAAAAACAATAATATCAGCTCCCGCTTTTTGAAAATCTTTCCAATATTTCCGCGGGTCCGTAATCATCAGGTGAACGTCAAGCAAAAGTTTCGTCGCATTTTTAAGGGATTTTACAACGGGAGCTCCGATTGTAATATTAGGCACAAAATGCCCGTCCATAACGTCTATATGCGCCCAGTCTGCGCCCGCTTTTGCGATCGCGTCAATATCGCGCGCTAAGTTTGCAAAGTCTGCGGATAAAATTGAAGGAGCGATTATTGTTTTCATAAATGTTTGCAATTACTATGCCTTTTGGTTTTCCACATCGCGCAAAGGGGATAGCGCAACGGGCGAGGGGTTGTCTTTGCCGTTACTGTCGCCGTCAATTTCCATTTTTTAATCTGCCGCCTGTCTAGGCATAAACGCGCAGGCAAAAATACAAAAAACTATACGTTTTCGCGCGGCGTTTTCAATTGATATTGACGTCTTCTATAAATTTTTTATTTATATACACTTTAATTACCGCATTTCCTTCGGGTTCAACGGGAATTGATATTTTTTCAGACGGTTTTTTTACCGCGTTGAATATAATTTTTTCGCCTTTATCGTCCGCTAAAATAAGCTGAACGCGTTTATTGCCTTTAGAGTTTGGAATAGCGTAATTGAAAATTATTTGATTCGGTTTTTCTTGAGGCGGCTGCGAAACGTAAAAAACTATTTTATTAACTTTGCTTAAATCCGCGTCGGGCGCAGGGCTTTGTTTAAGCACGGCGTCAGGCAAAGCCGAAGAGCTTTGTTCGTATTTAATATCAACGTTTAAAGAATGAGATTGCGCCCACTCTTTTGCAAGGCTTGCGGGCTTATTTAACCAATCGGGCATTAAAACAACGCCTTCGGGCGGGTTCCCGTCAGAAACGACAAGATTTATAACCGCGTCTTTTTCAACCGACGAAGCGGCGGGCGGATCTTGCGCTATAACAACGCCTTTTTCGGCTGCAATTGAATATTTTTTTGAAATTTCGCCCGTCATAAGAGATGAAGATTTTAATGAAATGTCAGCCGCGCGCACAGTCTGCCCGACTATATCCGGCACATAAATCATTTCCCCGCCCTGACTTATCGTTACTTTTATGACTTTCCCTTTTCTGACGGTCATCCCTGCGGGCGGGCTTTGGCGCAAAACAACTCCGGGCGCAATAGACTGATTAAACTCTTCGCCGTCTTTCTTTATGGCAAACCCTAAAGACGAAAGCTCGTTAAAAGCCTCTATCGCGCTTTTTCCGTTGACGTCTGGCAAAACAATTTCCTCTTCGGAATGTATAAAAGCCGTCATTACAATATTAAACGAGTAATAACACGCTCCCGCAAAAACAAAAAAAATGATGAGAAGTTTGATTATTGTTTTCATATACCGCTTATTTTACCAAATTATTCATCTATTTCCCAAACGTTTAAATTTGCTATAATTTACATTATGAAAAAAATATCTATGGCAATTTTATTATTGTGTTTTTTTTACGTTTCGGCTTTTTGCGCCGAAGAAAGATACGTAATATTTTTCGCCGAAAGCGCGGATTTGCCTAAACCCGTCGCGGAAAAACTTTACCATTCAAAACGTTTTTGCCTTGTCGCGCCTTTTAAACGCGACGAACAGCTGAAACCCGAAATTGAAGAGCTTGTTTCTATGGGAAAAATAGAATTGTCTTTGTCTTTTGACCCTGAGCCCGTTTTGCCTATTTTGGCTTCGGTCTATAGCGCGGGCGCAAAAGGCAATAAAGGTTTTTCAGATTATATTTTAGATAATTTTAACGCTTTTGAAAGTAATGCAAACAGGCGGGATTTTGGGATATTTTTAAAATCCGCATGGGTTTCGCATAATATATTGTATTATTTCGCCGCGCAAAAACTTTCGTGGATTAACGCTGACAATGCGTCGGAAAAAATTTACGGCGCGCATTTAATAGACGGCGTCGCGGCTTTTTTTCTGCATAAAAATTTCCCGTCTTCGCAAAAAGACGTGATGAAATGGCTGGGTTCAAAAAAAGAAAAATTTATTCCCGTTTTGCTTACGAAGAAACACCTTGCAAACGCCGAGTTTATGACCTACGTGATAGAACTTTTTGACAAGAGCGCCTATATTAAACCGTCTTCCCCTTTATTTGTTTCGTCCGTGAAAAGAGATCTCATAGAAGAAAATTCTTCTTTGCAGTTTGACGCCGCCCCCGTTAAAACCTCTGTTATGAACAAACTTTCAGGCGCGGTTTCTTTTGTAAGCGATTATAAAAAGTCAGACGATTTTAACGAACAATTTTACTATAACGCTTTAAACGAGCTTGTCTATCTTTGCAATTATCAGCTGCTGAAAGGTTTGGCTTCAAATAAAACCGAAAGCGTAAGGATGTTTGACGCCGCATATTCTAATGTTTTTCGCCTTTTGGGAGGGCAGACGCCTTCGGAATACAAACTCAATGCCGACAAAAGCGATTTAAGCAAAGCGTCGCAGGAAGAGGAAGTTTTTCAAACGTCCGTAGCGGCTTCGGGCGAAAATAGCGTTTCAATAACGAACGAAGGAATAATAAAAGGAACGGAAATTTACCTTAAGGGCGATTATACCGCCGTTAAAATTCTATTTGAAAACGCTTTGTGGGACGAAAAAATAGATTACGCAGACGTATATATAGATATGAATAATTTTGAAAACGCGGGAACTACCGCTATGCTGGCTGACTTGAAAGGTTTTTTAGACCCCGATTCTGCTTGGGAATACGCTTTAAGAATAACCTCAAGCCGAGCTTCTCTTTACAGACATTCGGCTGAAAGACCCGTTTTTGTCTCTGAATTTCCCGTTGAACAATGCGAAGTTTTAATCCCTAAAAAGTTTATGCGGGGAAACCCTTTAAATTGGGGATACCAGATAATAGCCGTCTCAAAAAAAGACGGCGAAAGTAAAATCGTTGACTTTTTAAACCCATCGTCTCAATCCAAAAGCGATTTTATAAATCAAAAACCTTTCCAAATCCGCGCCGTAAGATTAAAAAAATAACGTCCAGCTTTCCGCTTTTTACCGCAAAAAACGTCAGGCTTATCGGAAGGGTCTTGTCCTTTATCATCGGCGGCATTGCCGTTTCCGCCGTGTAAAACAGACGCACCTCGCGCATAGCGACGCGTAAAATTGACGCGAATGCGTCCTGCCGCTAGGTTGTCGGCGCGCCATTTCGCAAGTTACTTATAAAGGTTAACTAACAGTTAGTATGGCGCAAAAAACGGCTGCAAGACCGAAAATGAATGTTTTTAGTATGCGGGTTCAAGCGCTTTTTTCTTTTTATAGTTAATGTATGATGCGGAGTATAAAAGAGCGCCGAACCAGATGAAAAGTATCGCTATTAAATTTTGCGGGAGGAAATTTTCTTTAAAAATAAAAATCGCAAACAGAAACTGCATTAAAGGGCTTATAAATTGTATAAAGCCAAGTTTTGAAAGCGGCAAAATCTTTGCGCTTTTTGCAAACAAAAATAACGGAAACGCCGTCGCCGCGCCGCACAAAATCAGTAAAATATACGTATATGCGGGAAACGTGAAAAGATATTCAGTCCCCCTCTGAGGAATAAAGATAAGGCATACCGCTATGGGAAGAGCGACTAGAGTTTCCGCGCTAAGACTTTCCAGCGCGCTTAGACGGAGCTTCTTTTTTATAAGACCGTAAAAAGCAAAACTCGTCGCAAGAAACAGAGAAATTAAGGGCAGTTTGCCCGAAAAAACAGTAAAAAGCGCAACGCCGACAGCCGCAAAACCAAAAGCCGCCCACTGCGCGGCTTTCATTTTTTCGCGTAAAAAAATAAGCCCTAAAACTATGGAAATTATAGGGTTTATAAAATACCCGAGCGACGCTTCTATAATATGCCCTTTATTGACAGCCCAAATATAAACGCCCCAATTTGCCGTAATTAAAATCGCCAAGATAACAATTTTCAAAAGAATTTTTTTGTTTTTAAAACATAAAAGCCAGCGTATATTCTTTTGCGCTAAAAGCATAGGCGCTAAAAGCAGGAAAGAAAAAATTATGCGCGCGGAAAGTATATGAACGGAGGATACGTTTGACAGCAGTTTCCAATAAAAAGGCAGAAAGCCCCAAAAAATATACGAAGCAAACCCGTATATTACGCCTTTTGAATTAGCGGAAAGTTTTCTCATTTTAAAAAACCCGATTCTTTAAACATTTTTGCGTAAATCTCAGATTTTTCTTCCACAGATTTCGGATACGCCCTTGAAGAAGACGGCATTCTGTAAATACGCAGCTTGCGCTCGGCATAAAAAACTTGAGCGAAAGAGCCAATGTTCGGCTCTTTTGCGCCGACTATGCCAAACAAAATATCCGACGCTTTTTGACCTGTCAACGCTATCGTTTTGCATTCCGTCAATTTCTTTAACGCGGCTTTTAAATTTATAGGACAAACGACTTCTAAAAATTTGTCTGAAGCGTTGCCGGATAAACGCCTAGCTTCTATCGCCGTATCCCACAGCGCTATTGCGCGTTTAGCTAGAAAAGAACGTATTAAAGGTTCGTTGAAAGATTTTAAATCTTTTGCAAGAAAGTAATTTTTATCGTCAAAGAAAACCAAACCGAAAATACGCCACATATCGTTTTGTAAGTTCGGATAGAAAAAATTCATTTTCCAGCGGATTTTCGGCGGAGGAAAACTGCCCAGCATTAAAATTTTCGCGTTCTTAGGGAAAAAAGGCGAAAGCGGATGTTTTTCGGTTTGAATTTTACAAAATTCATTCTTATTTATCATAGAAGAACCGTCAACTGACGTTTGTCCGTCTTATTTTTTCTGTAAGAAAAAAATTTATCGCCGCCGCAAAACGTGCAATCTATGCTTACGGCTATATTTTTTACGCCCATTTTGTTTAGTTTTACGCAGGCAATTTCAGCCATATTCAATTTTGAGTTTTTTAGTTTTATATTAAAAATATCTTCAAATTCGCCGCCCGTTTCATAACAGCACTCTTTTATATGAGGCGCAATATACGCGCAAAGAGTTTTTGCGTCCGCTCCGAAATCCGTCTTAAAAATACCGACAGCTTTTTCTAATATGGCGCAGGCAAGTCCTTTCCAGCCGCAATGAAGCGCGGCTTTTACGCGCCCGTCTTTTGAACATAACATAACGGGCATACAGTCTGCGGTAAAAATTCCCAAAGCCAAATTTTTTTCGTCCGTAATAAATCCGTCGCAGCCGTCTAAAAATTTTCCGCCGTCCTTTTTAGAAACGATTTTTACGGTATTAGAATGTATTTGTTTTGCTAAAACCAAATCGACGGGATTGATTTTTAAAGAAGCTAAAAAAGCGTTCCTTACGGGCGCGTCTTTCATATCGCCGCAAGATTTTGTAGTTGTGAAATGGGGGAATTTGAACGAACGGCAAACGACGATATTGGCAGACATTTTAAAATCCTAAACGCCGCAGCCTGCGACAGACGCATGAAAAATGTTTACAGGCTGAGACAGCAAACGCTATCTTGCAAGGGACTAGGAAACGACGGCGGGCGACTGAAACTTTATCAACCCTAAACTGCTCAAATAACGCCGTTATTTTAGTTTTTTTATTTTCCAGTCTATATAGGCGGGCTTTGAGAAATCTATTTTTGACAAGTCCACGAAAGAATTTTCTATATCGTCAAAAGTTCTTTGTCCGATTTTAGACTGAATATCGTTTCCAAATTTAACCGTATCGTTTTGCGAACCCGCCGCCAGTACCGTTATCTTAATTTTATTGTCCAGCTTATTGTCGCCGCGCAGTCCCGGCTTAACATAACAGTCTTTGTTTACGCCAAAATCGTGTATGTGGTCGTAGAAATCTTTTAACTGCTTTGCGGATAGAGAGGAATTGCTTTCAATGTTGACAATCAAATTTTTAGCCGCTGAAATATCGTATTTTTCCGTCATAGGATTTTCTATGGCTTTTTCAAACGCTTCGCGGACGTCGCTTGCGCTTTCGCCTATTCCAAGCAGCGCGGTTTTTGAATTTTCCAAAGCTCTCTTTACGTCGGCAAAATCTATGTTCATTTCTCCCGGCAGCGTTATCATATCGGTGATAGACTGAATGCTTCTGCGCAAAACGTCGTCTATAAAACCGAATAAAATTTTCCAAGGAGTTTTGTCGTCAACCATATTGTCTATATGAAAAACGTTTTCGTTTGAAATAGTTATAAGCGTGTCGACGTAAGGCGCGAGGTTTGCTATTCCTTCCTGCGCCTGATTCATTTTC
>JAISLV010000022.1 GCA_031277075.1 Endomicrobium sp.
AATGAAGGGCGTCCTAAGAGCAAGGACGGATAAATTTTTTGATGTAGAAATGCCGCAAAAGGCGCGGCAAGAACGGGCGTTAGGGTTTTTAGAGACACCCAAAGGGTTTTTAGAAATGCCCTTTTGCCGTTTAAAAGGACGCTAAAAGCAAAACTTTACAGTTTTTTATTTTTAGTGTATATTAATACACAGATTTAATGTATTACAATACACTAAATAGGGTATCTATGGACTTTTTAAAAAGAAACTTATACCAACTATTACAAAAAACAATTCAAACGCGTCCTTTGGTTTATTTAAACGGGGCAAGACAAACAGGTAAATCAACTCTTGCTCAAATGTTTGAAAATTCTAACTATATCAGTTTTGACAGTCCGTTTTATTCCATTTCCGCAAAATCTAACCCCGAAAACTTCATAAATAAACTTCCGATTGACGTTTTAAACATTATAGACGAAATTCAAACGTCAAAAGAAATTTTCCCGTATTTAAAAATAGCTATTGATAAAAACAGAATGAAAGGGAAAAACTCCCAATTATATTTATTGACAGGGTCTGCAAATTTGGCGGCTTTGCCGTCTTTGTCTCAAGCTCTTGTAGGGCGTATGTCTGTTTTAACTTTGTTTCCGCTTTCAACTTCCGAATATTATAAAACAAACTTTAATTTTATAGAAAAATTATTTGATGAAGATTTATTTGTTAAAAAATTCTCAGATTATAATTTATTAGACGCTATCGTAAACGCGACATTCCCTGAAATTGCGCTTGACGGCGCAATAAACCGCAAACAATGGTTTGACGATTATTTAAATACGCTTTTGCAAAGAGATATTCGCGGCGTAGACGATATACGCAATCCCGACAAAATATTGACTTTGCTTGCCTACATTACCCCGCGTATAGGAAGTTTGCTCAATAAAGCAAGCATACAAAGAGAGGTAGGGCTTGATTTTAGAACTTTTGAAAAGTATATGGGCGCGATAATGAAAACTTTTATTATATCCGAAATCAAACCTTGGGCAAAACCCGCGCGCATAGAAAAAAGATTTATCCGCGCCCCGAAAATTTATTTTAACGATACTAATTTTATGTGTTATCTTATGCAAAGGGATATTAAAGAAATTTATAAAAACGACGCGATAACGATGGGGCATATTTTTGAAAACTTTGCAGCTGCGGAAATTATAAAAAACGCGTCTTCTCTGGTTGACGTTAAAGTATCGGTATTTGCTCCAGAGGGCAAAGAGGTTGATTTTGCAATAGAGCGCCCCAACGGAGATACAATCGGCATAGAAGTAAAACTTGACGCTAATCTTTCGCAAAAAGATTTTAATAATCTCTATAATATGCGGACAATGCTCGGCGAAAAATTTAAAAAAGGAATTGTTTTATATACGGGAATGGACATTATCCCTATGGGCGACAGGGTTTGGGCTCTTCCTGCAAGCTATTTGTGGGATAATACGTGAAAAATAAGCTGTGAGCTTATAAAAATATTATCTGAGGAAAATCAGCCGAGCAGAAGTTGACATTAAAAACACAGCTAAAAAAATGTAGAAACTGTATTTAGAATAAAACGAAAATATATCGCTTGTCGCCGCCGTTGTCCATCTGCGCTCGTTTCAGGACCTGCTGTTGTCTTATCTGTTAGGACTAACGAAAGGAGTGGTAAGCCGAGAAATAAGGAAGAATAACGGGCGAGGAAATACGGCAGTTTGCCGCTTGCCCTTGCTTAGCCGCATTCTTTGTTGCGCGCCTCTATACGCCTGCTAGATGTCCGCCTGCAAAATTGTTAAATCTAAAGTTAATTCGCCGCCGAAATCAATATTTTCTTGCTCTGCGCCGACCGACCAGCTAAGAGGCGTCATCTTAAGAAAATCTTTTTTTAACGCTTGCGGGATTTTTTGTTTTTGCGTAATTCTCGTCTCTTTTGCGTTTTTAAAGTTTTCATAGAATATTTTTTTTACGTTTTCGCCGCCGCTTTTCGGTTTGCCTAACGCTCTTCTAATTTCGCTCAAATAGCCCCGCTCGGGTATAACTTTTAAAATCAAACCTCCGCTTTTTGCGCAGCGGTTAAATTCCGCGTAATTTGCAGGCGATAAAATATTTAAAATTACGTCGATAGACTTATCTTTTAAAGCGATGTTGGACAAATCGGACACAATCCAAGACATATCTCTATTTTTGCCTGCGGCAAGTTTAACGCCGTCTTTTGATATGTCAACGCCTACGGCGTCAATATTTTTTATTTTTTTGCGGGCGGTATTTACGATTTTTGCAAAAAGAGTTCCTTCCCCGCAGCCGCAGTCGGCTATCGTTAAATTTGACGCGCCTTTAAATTTTACAGCGATAATTCCCGCCAAAGTTTCGGCTAGCAAATCAAAAAAACCGCCTAGCGTTACGCTGCGGCGCGCGGAAAATAATGTTTTATCGTATTTAGTTTTTATCGGTTTATTAAAAAGGTTCGCATAGCCTTCGCGGGCAACGTCAAAGCTATGTTTATTTTTGCATATAAGAGTTGAGCCGCTTAATTTAAAATCTTTGCGGCATAAAGGACATCGCAAAAAACGAAAAGACGGCAAAAAAGTAGACATTATGAATTTATAATTGGGCGTCTCTAAAAACATATAATGTTCGTAAATGCCGCAAATTTTGCGGCAGTTCAAAGAATAAAATGCAAGCCGCGCCCGAACGCATAAGTTTGTCAATTGTTTTGATTGTTCCACACGGGAGACATTCTTCTTAGGTCTTTGACAATTTTTGGAAGAACTTCTAAAACGCGCTCCACTTCTTCGCGCGTATTTTGCCAGCCGAAAGAAAAACGCACCGCGCCCTGCGCCGCAACCGCGGCTACGCCCATTGCCGATAAAACATGAGACGGCTCGGAAGAACCCGAAGCGCAAGCCGAACCCGTTGAAACGGCAATGCCCGCCATATCAAGTTTTAAAAGAAGAGCTTCGCCTTCAATATAGTTAAAACTTACGTTTAAAATATTTGAAACCGCTTTGTCGCCGCTGGAGTTTATTATTACGTTTGGAATTCTTTCAATTATTCCGTTTTTTAGTTTATCTCTCAAACTTCTAATATGTTTATCGTGTTCTTCAATCTCTTTTACGGACAGTTCAAGAGCTTTTGCCATTCCTACGATATATGCGACGTTTTCTGTTCCCGGACGCAAGCCCTGTTCGTGATGACCGCCGTAAGTTATAGGAGCGATATTTGTTCCTTTTCTTACATAAAGCGCTCCGACGCCTTTTGGTCCGTTAAATTTGTGCGCAGAAATTGAAAGCAAGTCTACGCCCAATTTTTCCACGTCTAAATTTATCTTGCCGGCAGTTTGAACGCAATCGCTGTGAAAATATATTTTATTTGCTCTGTCTCTGTTTATTTTCTTTAAAACTTCGCCTATTTTTTCTATCGGCTGTAAAGAGCCGACTTCGTTGTTTGCGTGCATTACGCTTACAATTAAAGTATCGTCTTTAACGGCTTTTACAAGTTCGTCTACGGAAACGACGCCGTCTTTGTCGGCGTTAAGATAAGCCGTTTCATATCCTAATTTTTCAAGTCGCTGACAGGAATGCAAAATCGCATGATGCTCTATTTTTGTGGAAATTACGCCGCCTTTTTTGCCAGCGGCGTTTACAATTCCAAAAAGAGCGATATTGTCAGATTCCGTGCCGCAGCCCGTAAAAAATATTTCGGAAGCGTCGGCGTTAAGAAAAGACGCGATTTTTTCTCTGGCGTTATTTAAAGCCGCGTGCGCTTTTCGTCCGAAAGAATGAAAAGACGACGGGTTGCCGTATATCGCGCTAAAATAGGGGCGCATTTCTTTTATTACTTCGCTTCTTACCGCTGTAGTCGCGCTGTTGTCAAGGTAAATTCTTTTCTTTTTCATTTAGCTTCCTTATTCTTTTGCCGCTGTATTTTTTTCGCTTCGCGCCTGTTTTTTATGTGTTCGTCAAGGCTTTCGGCAAAAAAATGGCTGCCGTTACCGCGCGAAACAAAAAATAAACTGCCCGTATTTGCAGGATATAAAGCCGCTTTTATAGATTCTATGCCCGGACTGCAAATAGGCGCGGGCGGCAAACCAAAATGTCTGTAAGTATTGTAAGGAGAATCAAACTCCGTATCTTCCAACGTGAGTTTTGCTTTATTTACTCCCATAGCATATAAAACCGTAGCGCAAGATTCAAGCCTTATTCTTTTTTTGAGCCTATTGTAAAAAACAGCCGCTATTATCGCCCGCTCTTTAGGGTCTACTGCCTCTTTTTCAATTATAGACGCCAAAATTATTACGTCTTTCATAGAAACGTCTATCTCGCGCGCTCTTTCGTACATTTCTGGCGTCACTTTATCGTCAAATTCTTTGCGCATAATTTGTATTATTTGCTCTTCGTCAAGCGTCGGAGAGATAAAATAAGTTTCGGGCATTAAATAACCTTCGTATTTTGCCGCGGCGTTTATAAAAACTTCTCTATTTACTGCAATTTTGCGTGAAATAATATCGGCGGTTTGTTTAACGCTGCTTCCTTCGGGAATTGTAATTTTTACAAGGCTTTGCGAGCCGTCTTTAAGAGCTTTTAAAATTTTAAACGTCCCGTCTTTTTTTGAAAACTCGTAATATCCCGCTTTAATTTTTGACTCGCAGCCGCTGATTTTTGCCCAAACGACAAAAAGTTTTTTTGAACGTATCAATTTATTTTCTTTTAAAACCGCCGCGACGGAAGAAACCCCTTGCCCGTATTTTATCGTAACGGCTTTTTTTTCATTGGAATCGGAAAGAAAAAAACAGCGTATCGTAAAAAAAACGATAACGCATATAATAATTGCGGCTATTATTTTATACGCCGTTCTTTTAGCCATATTTTTTCAAATTCCTCGTTTATAGTTTCTTTTTCGTCGGAGGGCAAATTCTCGTAATCTTTCGCTCTTATAGCGTTCTTTTGTTTATAGCCTTTTGCGATAAAAACTTCCACGCTTTCGTATTTTGCGCCGCTGGGCGCTATTCTGCGGCGTATTCCTTTATCGTTTGTCACAACTATAATTTCCGACGGATTTTGGGCGTTGTCTGCGATTTCTGCGATAATATCGTCGGCTAAAGCGACTCCGTCGCTGAAAATAATTTCTATATCGCCTATATGCGATCTGTTATATCCGTTTGACTCGTAAGGATTTTTTGATTTGCAGTCAAAAACTATCGTCGCGCTATTTCTTAAACTGCCGTGCGGTCTGCGCAAAGATATAAAATCAATAAGTTTATTGCGCCGTCCTTCAAGGCTAGAGGCGATAAACATATCGTGCGAATTTATTACGTTGTATCCGTCTATAATGTAGCGCATAAAAACCTGCTTGAAAATTCGGCGGATTGTTGCCGCTCAGGCGGCAACGGCAAACGCCGTCTTAAAAAATAACGCGCAAACCGCCGTTAAAATTTTGCCGCATGAGCATAAACTTTTTTATCCGTAATTTACGCTTTTGCGTTCTAAATACGCCTGTAAAATCAGCGCGGCTGCGACTTTATCTTTTACGCCTTTTCTTTTTTGGCGCGATATATCGGCTTCTTCAATAAGCATTCTTTCGGCTTGCGCCGTAGTTAAACGCTCGTCCATAGTTTCCACGCGCAAACCCGAAACGTTTTTGAGTTCTTCCGCAAATTTCTTTACGATATCCGTCATTTCGCTTTCGTCGCCGTTCATACTCAAAGGCAAACCGACGACAATTTCATCCGCTTCGTTAGCTTTTGCAATTTCGGCGATACGCAAAGCGTTTTTTTTCAAAGAAACGCTCTCAATAGTTTCAAAAGGCGAAGCCGTAATTTGCAATAAATCCGTCATCGCAAGACCTATTCTTTTTAATCCGTAATCAACGGCTAAAATTCTTCCCAAACTTCCTCCATTAAAACGGAAAAGTGAGCAGATAGGCAGCTAAGAAACTACAAAAAGCAACGGCAAACAGATGCATTGAGGCATAGCGACTGCAAACGGATGCATGAATGCATAGACGCATGGCTGTTTTTGCGCTGTTTGTCGTTGCTTAGTTGCCCGCCCTAGCTGCGCTTTTACCGCATCTTCTCGTCTATTGCGGCTTTAGCCGCCTCTATAGTGCATTTTTCTATCACTGTGTCTGCGATTTTTACCAAAGGACCTTTTGAACACTTTTCAAAACAAAAAGAAGCGTCCACTTCAACATTATCTTTGTAATCTTTCTCCGCGATATATTCAAGTATTTGCTGTAAAAGTTTCTGCGCTCCGCGCACTATGCACGCAGTGCCGAAACACACGTCAATTTCAAGTTTCTTTTCTTTTGAAGGCTTATATATTGGAAACGGTCTTTCCGTAAGCCGTTTTCTGTTAAAATGCGGAGCGTGCAAAAGTTCGTGCGCGCTGTGCGTGCCGGGTTTTCCTTCCATATATTTGTCGTAGACCCTCTGAACATATGGATTGTCCTGCGGTTTGTGAAGTTCCAAAGTTTTATCGTTGTCGTATAAAACTTTTGTTCTTCGTTTTCTAACCGACATATCCTTATAAACGGGTTGTCCTGCGCCGCCTATGCAGCCGCCGGGACAAGCCATCACTTCAACAAAATCGTATTTAGACGGATTTTCTCTTAAAACTCTCACAACTTCTCTTGCGTTTTTAAGACCGTGAACTACGGCGATATTTAATTCTTTTCCGCCAGCGTTTACTGTGGCTTCCCTTATTCCGTTTTCGCCGCGCACAAAATCAAACGCCGCGACTTCGTCAACGTCCGCAGATTTGTTGTGAATGACGTTTCTTAAAACGGCTTCCGTAACGCCGCCGGAATTTCCAAAAATTACGCCGCCGCCCGTCTTAAAGCCTAAAGGCATATCAAACGGCGAAAGCTCAAGCTCTTTAAAATTCAAACCCGACTCTTCTATCATTCTTGCAAGTTCTTGAGTGGTTAAAACATAGTCTATGTCCTGCCTGTTTTCCATTGAAAGTTCGGGGCGGCGCGCTTCAAATTTCTTAGCAGTGCATGGCATTACCGAAACTATAACTAAATCTTCTTTTTGAACTTCAATATTTTCAGGCAGCATCTTTCTTGCTATAGAGCCGAACATCCCTTGCGGCGAACGGCACGACGACAAATTCGGCAGCATATCGGGGTAATACTGCTCTACGAATTTTATCCAAGCGGGACAGCACGAAGTAAACATAGGGAAAACGCCGCCGTTTCCAAGACGTTCCACAAACTCGTTTGCTTCTTCAACTATGGTCATATCGGCGCTGAAAGATATGTCAAAAACTCTCGCAAACCCCATTGAGCGCAAAGCTGAAACCATTTTGCCTGCGGCTTCCGTCCCGTTTTCTCCCGGAACTCCAAACACTTCGCCTATAGACGCTCTCACCGCAGGGGCGATTGCTACTACTACTTTCTTTTTTGGGTCGCTAAGCGCGTTCCAAACTTCGCTCACTTCCGATTTTATCGTCAGCGCGCCCGTTGGGCAAACTCTAACGCACTGTCCGCAGTAGACGCATTCGGAGTCGTTCATATTTTTCCCAAAGCTGGGGCAAACCGTAGAATTAGGACCTCTGTTTGCAAAACCTATCGCTCCAACGCTTTGAATTTCTTCGCAAAAACGCACGCAGTCGCCGCACAAAACGCATTTGCTGGGGTCTCTTACCAAAGAATAAGTTGAAAAATCTTTCGGCTCTTGCTTTAAAACGCTTTTAAATCTTACTCGGTTAATGCCGAGTTTTCTTGCCAAAGTCTGAAGCTGGCACGACTCGCTTTTTCTGCAAGCCGTGCAGTCTTTATCGTGGTTTGCAAGCAGAAGTTCCACGATGATTTTTCTCATTTCGCGGATTTGCTCGTTATTAGTTTTTATTTTCATACCCGCTTCAGGCGGCGTGGAACAGGCGGGCAGAATTCCTCTGCCTTCCACTTCTATCATGCACAGTCTGCACGACCCGTAAGCGCTAAGCTCCGAATGATAACAAAAAGTCGGAAGTTCAATATTTTCTTTCCGTATTACTTCTAAAATATTTCTTTCATTTTCGAAAGAAACTTTT
Organism: Endomicrobium sp.; assembly: GCA_031277075.1. Classification (GTDB taxonomy): domain Bacteria; phylum Elusimicrobiota; class Endomicrobiia; order Endomicrobiales; family Endomicrobiaceae; genus JAISLV01. The sequence continues at coordinate 8,034 of JAISLV010000022.1, forward strand.
GCGTTATTTATAGTTAAAATTTTTTCCATTGATTAACCCCTTGCCACAGCTTTAAATTTACATGCGTCAAAACAGACGCCGCACTTTATACATTTTGCCGCGTCTATAGCGTGCCTCTTTTTAAGCTCGCCCGTTATCGCTCCTACGGGGCATTTTCTTGCGCAAAGCGTGCAGCCGACGCATTTTTCAGATATTGAATAACTCGTCAGGCTTTCGCATTCGCCGGCGGGGCATCTTTTTTCTTTGACGTGCGCGTCGTATTCGTGTCTGAAATATTTAAGCGTGGACAAAACGGGGTTTGGAGCGGTTTTTCCCAAGCCGCACAAAGAGCCTATTTGAACGGCTTTTGCAAGTTTTTCAAGCAGGGGTATAGTATTTTCGTCGGCTCTGCCTTCTGTAATATCTTCAAGCATTAAAAGCATTTGCCTTGTGCCTTCTCTGCATAAAACGCATTTTCCGCACGATTCGCTTTGCGTAAACTGCATAAAAAATTTTGCGATTTTTACCATACACGTATTTTTATTCATTACCACTAAACCGCCGGAACCTACCATAGCTCCTACTTTTCTCAACGAATCAAAATCCATTGGGAGGTCTAAGTGTTCTTTTGTAAGACAGCCGCCCGAAGGTCCTCCTATCTGAACGGCTTTAAAATTTTCTTCGCTTGATTTGCCGTTTTCGTCGGTAACCCCGCCTGCGACGTCAAAAAGTATATGGCGTAAAGTCGTTCCGAATGGAACTTCTATTAAACCCGTATTTAAAACGTGTCCCGTAAGCGCAAAAGTTTTTGTGCCTGAAGAGCCTTGCGTTCCGATTTGTTTGAAAGTTTCCGCTCCGTAATTTATAACGATAGGAACGGAAGCGAAAGTTTCAACGTTATTTATCGTCGTGGGTTTTCCCCATAATCCGCGCTGCGCAGGAAATGGGGGCTTTGGAGCAGGCATTCCTCTTTTGCCTTCAACCGAAGCGATTAAAGCCGTTTCTTCGCCGCAGACAAAAGCTCCCGCGCCTTCCATAACGTGGAGCGTAAAACTGTGCTGCGACCCGAAAATATTTTTTCCAAGCGCGCCTTTATTTTCTGCGTCTGCTACGGCTTTTCTCATCCTTTCTACAGCCAAAGCGTATTCCGTTCTTACGTAGACGTATCCTTCGTCTGCGCCTATGGCTTTTGAGCCTATAATCATTCCTTCAATTACGCTGTGAGGGTTTCCTTCCATAACGCTTCTGTCCATAAACGCGCCGGGGTCGCCTTCGTCGCCGTTGCATATCATATATTTTTTCGGACCGGGCTGAACTCTCGTTAAATCCCACTTTTTACCTGTGGGAAACCCGCCTCCTCCGCGCCCTCTTAAACCCGATTGAGAAATTACGTCGCATATTTCCTTATCGGTCATTTCTAAGCAGGCTTTTCTTGCGGCGCGGTAGCCGCCGTCTGAAATATATTCGTCTATGTTTTCTGGGTCTATCGCTCCGCATTGTTTTAAAACCATTCTGTGCTGCTTAGTGTAAAAAGGAATTTCGTTTTGACCTTTGCAAACTTTCCCGTCAAAGCGGTAAGACAATCTCTCGACTATTTCGCCGCCTTTTACGCTTTTTTCCAAAATTTCTTTTACGTCTTCCGCCTTTACTTTATTGTAGAGAATGCCGGACGGCAAAATGTTAACCAAAGGACCCATTTGGCAAAAACCCTGACATCCGCTTTTTGTTAAAAGATTGGTTTTTTCTTCTTTAAGCTCTACGGAAATTTTCAAGCCGAGATATTTTGCGTTTTTTACAAAAGCGTCAAAAACTTTTAAAGAACCGTTTGCGACGCAGCCTGTTCCCGCGCAAATAATAATTCTTTTTTCAATATTTTTTTGGGCTTGTTTTACGCTTTCGGCTATTTTATCAAGTTCTATCATTTTATATTTCCCTCGCTTTTAATAGTTTCTTTGAGTAAAGCCGAAACCTTTTCGGGCGTCATTTGTCCGTAGACGTCGTCGTCCATAAGCATAACAGGCGCTAAGCCGCACGCGCCCAGACAAGACACCGTCTCAAGCGTAAACAGCATATCTTTCGTAGTGTTTTGTCCGTCTTTAAGCCCAAGCTCTTTTTTAACCGCGTCTATTAAAGAAGTTGATTTTTTAACGTGGCAGGCGGTGCCGTCGCAAACTTTGATTATGTGTTTGCCTTTAGGCTTTAAAGTAAAATGGGCGAAAAAAGTGGCTACGCCGTAGACTTTTGCGGGAGAAATATTTAGCGACGAAGCGATAAACGCCAAAATTTCTTCAGGTAAATACCTATACACTTCTTGAACTGCTTGAAGAATGGGAATGAGCTTTGCGCTGTCGTAAGAATTTTCTTCAAGGATGCGGCAGACATTGTCAAACTTGCTGTAATTAGCCTCCATAGACGACCCCTTTTTAACCGCAAAGCTGAAAGTCCAAATTGCAAAACGCAAATAACGGCGTCTGCAACCGCAGGTAAAACCCGCGCGTTATTTGCGCTTTGAACTTTGAATTTTTTACGCTTTGTCTTTTTTGTTCTCGTTTATTTTTTTTGATAGAGCTGCAAAAGATGAAGCTAAATTTTCGTGCTGTATTATTACGTTTTCGTTGGAAGACGTTATTTTTTCAGGCGCGAAATTCCAAACGGCTTTTATTCCTGCGTCTACCATAATATCTGCGATATTTTGCGCGCTTTGCGCAGGAACGGTGACAATTCCGATTTCTATTTTATGTTCCCGTATATATTTCTCAAGCGAATCAGTAGAAAACACCGGCGTAGCCCTTATAAGTTTTCCAATTTTTGAAAAGTCGTTGTCAAAAGCCGCCGATATGTTTAAGCCGTATTCTTTAAACCCGTGATAGCCTAAAATTGCGCTTCCTAAATGTCCCACGCCAGCTAAAACCGCCTGACTCATTTCATTCCAGCCCAAAAATTTTTCTATAGCTAAAAGCAAAGGCGAAACTTCATAGCCGATTTTCGGTTTCCCCTCAATTCCCGTTATTTTTAAATCTTTTCTCACCTGAACTGGCAGCAAATCTAAATTGTGGGCTATCTGCGTTGCAGAAGTAAATTCTGTTCCCTGCTTTTTTACCTGTTTCAAATAATGGCGGTATATGGGAAGTCTTCGTATGGAAGGTTCCGGAAATTCTTTAACTTCGCTTTTGAAAAATCCGCTTTTCATATCTAAATGTCCGTTTCTTTCCGCAATTTACGCTAATGAATAAAAATTTATTGATATATTTTTATTTATTTTAAATAAAAAGTCAAGGGTCAAGTTGGTCAGGGTTGGGCTTTTCTATTCCCGAGCTTGACAAACCCTACCTTTTCGTATAAATTTACATATTGACATCTCATTGTCATAACGGATATAAGCCCAATATATGCCGACAAAAAAGAAAATAGGAACGGGAGCTATTGTCAGCTTGTACGGCAAAATAGCGTTTGTTGCAAACAATGACGCTGTTTTTATCCCCGTGTGGGTGTCTTGCAAAAACTGTCGTTTGCTTTTGTTGTTGCTGTTATGTCTGTCATACAAAACTGACGCGAACGCGTCGCCCAAAACCGATGCGGAGCATCGCCCTGAATTTATTTTAGGGTCTGCTGTTTTTTGTTTTTTCAGCGTCTCTTTCAGTGTCTGTTGTTTGCTGTTTTTTTGTGATTGACGCTTAACGGCAGATTCTGAAATAAATTCGGAAATGACGGACAACTGCGAAAGGCAAAGACGCGGCTTGCATTTTCTTCTTTGAACTGCCGCAAAATTTGCGGCAATTACGAACATTATAGGTTTTTAGAGACGTCCATTAAAGACATGTATCATGTATAGCGTAAAAACATTATGAATCAACGTAAAGCGGGAGCGGTTTTATCATATACGTCAATGGGGATACACTCTTTAATAGGGTTTATCTATATCCCTATGCTTTTGCTGTTTTTAAACAAAGAACAGTTTGGGCTTTATCAGCTTGTCGGGTCTATGATAGCTTATCTTCTTATTATGGATTTCGGCTTGGCAAACACGACGACGCGCTATTACTGCGCTTATCTGGCAAACGGCGAAAAAGAAAAACAAGAAAATCTTTTAGCGACAATGTTAATTTTATACGGCGTAATATCCGCGTTGATAATTGCCGCTGGCATTATTTTCTTTCATTTTTTAACGCCTTTTTATTACGGAGTTCTTTCCTCCGCCGATATTTTAAACGCAAAGAAAATGTTTTATATTTTGCTGTTTAACGCGGCGATAACCGTTCCGTCTAATATTTTTACGGCTATAATAAATTCCCGCGAACGTTTTATTTTCGCGCGTTGCCTTAATATATGCAATACCGTTATACAACC
>JAISLV010000032.1 GCA_031277075.1 Endomicrobium sp.
CGGTAATCCCCGTTGATTTTTACGTAATCGTAAGAAAAATCGCAGGCGTAATATTTTGAGGAGGCTTTGCCCGCTTTTAAATTCAGCTCTATTTTTACTTCTTTTTTCAGCAGCGCTTGCTTTGCTTTAGCCTCGCTGAATTTTAGCGGCGCGCCGTTTTTAAAAGTTTTTATGCCGCCCATCGTTATATCTATTTTGTCGGGGTTAAAAGAAACGCCCGCTCTGCCTGCGGCGGCTATTACTCTTCCCCAGTTTGCGTCTGCGCCGAAAATCGCGGTTTTAAACAGCGGACTTGTGGCTATTGCGCGCGCTATATTTTTCGCGTCGCTTGTATTTTTAGCGTTTTTAACTTCAATTTCCACAAACTTTGTCGCTCCTTCGCCGTCTTTTGCTATTTGTTTTGCAAGATCTATACAAACTTCGTCCAGCGCGTCTGCAAACTTTTTTAAATTTTCTCCGTCAAGTTTTCCCGCGCCGCTTTGCCCGTTTGCCAAAAGTATAACCGTATCGTTTGTAGACGTGTCGCCGTCTACTGAAACGCAGTTAAAAGAGTGGTTCACGGCTTTTTCAAGCGTTCTTTGCAGGTTTTTTGCGTCAATTTTTGCGTCGGTTAAAATAAAAGAAAGCATTGTCGCATGAAGAGACGCCGATTTTTTTATTTTCGGCGTTTTAGAAATTCCCGCTAAATCGGGGTGAATCATCCCCGCGCCTTTAACGCAGCCCCAAATAGTAACAGTTCCTTTTTTTACTCTTATAGTTTTAGAGGATTTTTTTATAAAAGTGTCCGTAGTCATAATCGCCGAGACGGCGTCGTCTTCGTTTTTAGCAGACTTCCCCAAAGCGGACTTTAACAACTTAACTCCGCTGTGAAATTTGTCCATATTTAAAAGCTGCCCGATAACGCCCGTTGAGGCGGCAAAAACAGCGTCTTTTGGCAGCCCAAAACTTTTTTCTATGCTTATACACATTTCTAAAGCGTCTTTTTTGCCCCTTGCCCCAGTGCATGCGTTTGCGCAGCCTGAATTTGCGATAATGCCGTAAAAGTCGCCGCCTCTTTTAAGGCGCGCTATATCGACTAATACGGGCGCGGCTTTTGCCATATTCTGCGTGAAAGTTCCGGCGGCAGCCGCAGGAAATTCAGACAAAAATAAAGCCAAATCTTTTTTGCCGTCTTTTTTTGAAATGCCGCACCTTAAACCGCCTACTTTAAAGCCTTTTGGAAGATTTCCTTTAGAAAAACTTTTCTTAGAAAAACCGCCGATTGCCATTATAAAATCTCCTTAATTACGGCTTTAGCTTTTATTATAAACTTTTTAAGCAGCCCGGCGCTAAACAAACTCCGTTTTGCTTTTTTCTCGGGTATCGCCTGCGGCGCGGGCGGCATAATTTTTGCCGCAATAATTTTTTCAGCCGCTGTTTTTGAAACGGACGCCGCAGCTTGTTGCGACGCGATTTTTGCAAAAATAATTTCTTCCGTTGCGGCTCTTGCGGCGATTTTTGCGGCTTCTTTTGCCGCTTCTTTTGCCTGCTGTTCTTTTTTCTTTTTCGCCTCTGCCGCCGCCGCTTGCGCCTTTGCGGCTGCCGTTTTGTCTGCAGCGCGTTTTTTTGCAAGCTCTATTTGTCTGCGGCTGTCTGCTATTTTTTCGTCAACGTTTGCGCCGCCGAAATCAGATTCTTTTGAAGCGTTAAACCAATAGATTGCTTTTTCATAATCTTTTGGAACTTTAGACGTTCCGTTATAATACAAATTCCCTAAAACGTATTGGGCTTTTCCGAACCCGTTTTCTGCCGAAGCCGTAAGCCATTTAAGCTGATTTTGAGCGTCTTGTTTATACATATAAACCATACTAAGCTCAAACTGCGCGCCTCTGTCGCCGTCTTGAGCGTCGCGCGCTAAATCCGCTACGTCGTCGTCGTTATTAACTCTTACGGGTCTTCTCTCCTGCGAAAAAGACGCCGATACAAACAATAAAACCGCAAACGATACGGAAAAGAGTTTTTTTGCAAAACAATTGTTCATAGAAATCCTTTTGTAATAGAGAGATATTGACGCAAAAAGCGCTTGCGGCAAAAACAAAATTTTTACTGTTTAAATAAGCCCTTCAGCTTCGTCTAACCCAAACATTATATTCATATTTTGAACGGCTTGCCCCGAAGCGCCTTTCGTTAAATTGTCTATTGCAGAAATTACTATCAGCTTGTTTGTCCGTTCGTCAACTTTCAAAGCAATTTCACAATAATTGGTATTTACAACGCTTTTAATTGAAGGCAGCGCGCCCGCGTCTAAAATTTTTATAAAAGGTTTGTCTTTATAAAATTCTTTATATTTTCGCGCAATTTCTTGCGCTGCGGCGTTTTGTTTTAAATCGGCGTAAATTGTTGAAAGCATGCCGCGCTCTACGGGCATAATATGAGGAGTGAAAGTAACTCTAACCGAACTGCCCGAAAGAATTTCAAGCTCCTGTTCTATTTCTGGGATATGCCTGTGAGTTCCCGCAACTTTATACGCCCTGAAATTCGGGTGTTCGGCGTTAAAATATTCTTTTGCCGCGTTTCTGCCCGCCCCGGAAATTCCGCTTTTTGAATCTATTACAATTCCGTTAAAATCAACAAGCCCGTCTTTTAACGCAGGCGCAAGCCCAAGAGCTATAGTCGTAGGATAACAGCCCGGATTTGCGACAAGCGCGGCTTGTTTTATCAATTCTTCGTTTAGCTCCGACAGTCCGTAGACGGCTTTTGAAATATATTCTTTCGCCGTGTGGCTGACTTTATACCATTTTTCATAGACGCCGGCGTTTTTTAGACGGAAATCTGCGGAAAGATCTATAACTTTAAGCCCTGCTTCTAAGAGTTTTGGAACTATTTCAAAAGACACAGCGTGCGGTAAAGCTAGAAAAACTGCGTTGGAATTTTCTTTAATTTTTGAAATGTCCAAAGGCTCTACTTTTAAATTTAATTTTTCAAACGCAGGATAAATATCTTTTAAATCCCGCATTTGCCCAGAAGCTCTGCCGTAAAGACCAGCAAGTTTTACCTGCGGATGCTTAGATAGAATTTTTAACAATTCCTCGCCCGTATACCCCGTAATGCCGACTATTGAAACTTTTATCATTTTTGTTCTCCATAAAAAAATGCAGCTAAGTAGCTAAGCGGCTAGGCAAAGGCAAACGGCAACGACGCAAAAACAGTAAAGGCAAAGAGCAAAAACGCGGTTAATCAGCTAGACACGGAAGCGCAGACGCATTTTTTGCCGCCGTCGTTGTTTGTTTGTCATGCTGAATTCATTTCAGCATCTGCCGTTAAACGACTAACAACAACCGCTGAAACAAGTTCAAGCTGACGAAAAAAAGGCAAAAACGAAATACCCCGTCGACGCAAACATTGTCTGCGCCGCCACCCCTTTTGAAAAAAGGGGAACTAACGACAACCGACAACTTTTGCTCTCTCGCCGTTTTTGTCATGCGTCTATGCATCCTTGTCTTTGCCTAGCTGCCCAGTTGCTTAGCCGCATTCGTTGCCGCCTTTAACTAATATTACGCATTCCCCCAGCAAACCTTGCTTGCAGGCTTTGCCTGTTTTTATATTTTCTAAAACTTCCGCAATGCTTCCCCTGATATATTCTTCAAACTTTTTTGTTATTTCCCGAGCTAAACATATTTGCGCGTTTTGCCCGAACACTTCCCCGCACAGTTCAACGGTTTTTAACGCTCTGCGCGGCGACTCGTAAAAAATAACCGTTTTCCCAAGCGCTTTCGCCTCTTTGAGTTCTTTTCTCATTTTGCCGGGTTTTCTTTTTAAAAACCCGCAAAATATAAAACCGTCCGTCGGCAAAGCCGAACCTACTAAAGCAGTAATAAGCGCGCTTGCGCCGGGAAGAGTTTCAACTTTTATATTTTTTTCAACGGCAGATTTTACTAAAAGCCAGCCCGGGTCTGAAATGGCGGGCGTGCCGCAGTCTGATACCAGCGCTATATTTTGTCCGCTTTCAAGTTTTGAGATAATTTGCGGAATTCTGTTTTGCTGATTATAAGAATAAAAACTTATAAGCGGCTTTGAAATTCCGTAATGCGTAAGAAGTTTCAAACTTTGCCTTGTGTCTTCGCAGGCAATTAAATCGCATTCCTTAAGAACGCGCAAAGCCCTTAAAGTTATATCCTCAAGATTTCCTATGGGAGTTGGAACTACGTAAAGAACGCCTAGCATTTGCTCATATTATATATAATTTTGTAAAAGAATGGATTTTTACGCCGCATTAGCGTTTTTCTGGCAAAATAAACAAAGGGGCGTCTTGCGCTCCGCTCTAAATTTAAAAACTGCCAAACAGGCGCGTTTCAGCGGCTGCCTTTATTTCAGCTTGACAATATGAAATTCAAATGATTATTTTCCGCACTCTTGCGTTATATGCTGCGACGGGAAGCAAAGCTCTTTTATATTTTCTAAATCTGCTGCGGTTAGAAGGGTTTTGTCGTAAGTCGTTCTAAAGTGATGAGGAAGGGTTGAGGTTTTTATCGTTTCAATTGAGCGTTTAATATTTTCAATATCCCCTTTGTAGAAAAGATAGTATTTCTGCAAAGGGGATTTTATGTCCATAGCTATAAAATCTATCAGTTTTTCATCTATAAGTTCGCGCGCAATTTGGGGATTTGTCCCGTTTGTGTCAAGTTTTACTGCATAATTTAATTCTTTAACGCGTTTGATAAAATCTTTTAAATCTTTTTGAACCGCAGGTTCGCCGCCTGTTATCACAACTCCCTGTAAGACCTTTTGCCGCTTTTTTAGAAAAGCAAAAACTTCGTCTTCTTTAATAGCGTCTTCAAATAAATTAGGATAAACAAGCTGCGGATTGTGGCAGTACGGACAAAACATATTGCAGCCTTGCGTAAAAATTACCGCGGCGGTTTTTTGCGGATAGTTTATTAAAGATAATTTTTGCAATCCTCCTATCTGCATTTTGATTTTTAAAAAAAACCTCTTTGATAAAAATTTAACGCAAAGCGCAGTTTGCGCTTTATTTGCAAGGGCAGTAGTGTTTGCGGATTTTAAATTCCTCTTTTTTGCCTTCGTTCCACAAAGCCACAGGGCGCAAATACCCGACAACTCTTGAATACACTTCGCATTTTTCGCCTTGCGCGGTTACTTTTTGCGCTTCAAGCTCCGAAATTTTTACCGCGATTTCTTTTTGCGTCATAGTAATGTCTCCTTTTTTTGGCTTTTAACGGCAATTAAAGTTAAGAAGCAAGCTCGCTTTTAATTTTTAATTGCCGTATTTGCCTTTCTATTTCTTCAATTTTTGCTTGCTTGCATTTTGGGCATTCATTGTGTTCGCCTTCAATATATCCGCATTTTGGGCAAACGCTAAAAGTGGGCGTTACGGAAAAATACGGCAGCGAATAATTTTCGCACACCGTCTTTATAAAATTTTTCAGCGCTTGCGCGTCTTTTACTCTTTCGCCCATAAAAATATGCACTACAGTTCCGCCGGTGTATTTTGTCTGCATAGCGTCTTGCAAATCTAAATTCTCAAAAATATCGTCGGTATAATTTACTGGCAGCTGGCTGGAATTTGTGTAAAAAGGCTTCTCTTGCGCCTTGTCTGCGCCGTTTGAATTTGCAGAAATTATATTTGGGAACTTTTGTTTGTCTATTTTTGCAAGCCTGTAAGACGTGCCTTCCGCAGGCGTAGCTTCAAGATTATAATTGTTTCCTGTTTCCTGCTGATATTGTATAAGAACGTCTCGCATAAAATCTAAAACGCGTTCGCCAAAAGCTTTTCCTTTTTGGCTTCCTACGCCTTGCCCAAACAAGTTTAAGCACGCCTCGTTTAAACCCACAATGCCGATAGTAGAAAAATGATTTTTCCAATACTCGTTAAAGCGTTCTTTAACGCTTCTTAAGTAAAAGCTCATATACGGGTACAAGTTTGCCGACGTAAATTTTTCTAAAACTTTCCTTTTTATTTCAAGGCTTTCCTTTGCAATATCCATCTGCTTTTTTAATATAGAGACAAAATCTTCTTCGTTTTTTGCAAGATAGCCTATTCGCGGCAAATTAATAGTGACCACGCCTATAGAACCCGTTAGAGGAGCCGCGCCAAAAAGTCCTCCGCCGCGTTTTTGAAGTTCGCGGTTGTCTATGCGGAGACGGCAGCACATGCTTCTTGCGTCTTCGGGTTTCATATCTGAATTTATAAAATTTGCAAAATAGGGTATGCCGTATTTTGCGGTAATGTCCCAAAGAGCCGAAATATTTTTGTTTTCCCAATCAAAATCTTTTGTGATATTATAAGTAGGTATAGGAAAAGTAAAAACTCTTCCTTTGGCGTCGCCGTCAAGCATAAGCTCCAAAAAAGCCTGATTTAACATGTCCATTTCTTTTTGAAATTCGCAGTATTTTTTTTCTTGGCGCAGCCCGCCGATAATTACGGGTTCGTCTTTATAATGCGGAGCTACGGTTAAATCCATAGTCAAATTTGTAAAAGGCGTTTGAAACCCGACCCTTGTCGGAACGTTTACGTTAAACAAAAATTCCTGTAAAGCCTGTTTTACTTCTTCGTAAGACAATTTATCGTAATAGATAAACGGAGCAAGCAAAGTGTCAAAATTTGAAAACGCCTGCGCGCCCGCGCTTTCCCCTTGCAGAGTGTAAAAGAAATTTACAATTTGCCCAAGCGCAGTTCTAAAATGCTTTGCGGGTTTTGCTTCGGCTTTGCCCGACACCCCTTTAAATCCGCTTATCAATAAATCTTGCAAATCCCAGCCTACGCAATAAGCGCCAAGCAGACCTAAATCGTGCAAGTGCAGCTCGCCGCTGGAGTGAGCGTTTCTAACATTTTCAGGGTAAATTTTGTTAAGCCAATAAATTTTGCTTATTTCAGACGATATATAATTGTTTAGCCCCTGCAGAGAATACGACATATTGCTGTTTTCGTTCACCTGCCAGTCTATTTTGTGAAGATATTGTTCAACTAAATCAACGTTAAAAGCGGATGAGATTTCTCTTATTTTACGGCGTTCGTCGCGATATAAAATATAGGCTTTTGCGGTTTTTTTATACACTGAAGAAAGCAAAACTTCTTCTACAACATCTTGCACTTGTTCTACAGTAGGCTTTTTTTCGTCAACCGTATTGCGTAAAATTGACAACGTTTTAAGCATGAGTTTGTCTGCAATATCTTGCCCAAACTCGCCTGCGGCTTTCCCCGCTTTACAAATAGCCGCTGCGATTTTTTTAGGATTAAAAGGTTCAACCGCAGAATTCCTTTTTATAATCGCGCTGAAAATTTGCGCATTTTCCATTTTTCCCCCTTAAACAATCCAATCAATAGCCGCATTGTCCCCATTGCCGCTTAACTTCTTAGCTGCATTCGTTGCTTTTTGGTCGTTGCTTAGCTGCCTAGCTGCTTTTTCGTGTCGTTGCCATGCATTCATGCATCATATTAAATAACAAAACCCCCGCCTGCGCAAAGCAAACGAGGATTATCCCTTGTAACCTCTTAAAAATACAAAATTTTAAGTTATTATCCGCGATAACTTAAATAATGCCGAAACTTTTTTTAAAGTTTCTTAGTTTTTTGGCAGGTCTTCTGGCTTGGGAATAATAAACGTTTTACCGTTTAACCTACTGCCGCGCCTTCCCATTTGCAAACTTCTCAAACAGTGGCTTTTCCAAATAAAAGAGCTTTGTTTAAACATTGCTCTTTTTTGGGCGGTTTTCGTTTTTCCCTTACAGCATCGGGAATGCTTCCGACTTTCACGGAATTTCCTGTTAGGCTAACTAGCGCGCCAAAAACTATATATTGTAGTTAAAACAACTAAAAGCTACAACCAATGGTATATAATTGAAAAGAAAATGTCAACTTAAAAAAAGAAGCTAAGAAGTCAGGCGGCTGAGAAGTTAGGCAACGACCATAACGGCAAAGGCGGATGCATGGCAACGGACGATAACGGCAGCAAAGAATGCAGCTAAGAAGTTGAGCAACTGGGAAATTAGGTAACGACAACAAATAACGGTGGAATTGTCAAACGCTTCTTTTAGCGCAAATGACAATTTAAAAATTAGCGCGGGCATAGACAATATTTTTGACGAAACATATAGCGAGCATTTAAACCTTGCAGGCAGCGCGGGCGCGGCTGACGAAAAAAGTTTATGGCGCGTTGTAAAATGTCCAATGCCCGCATATCCGCAGCAAGCAAGAAAAAATATGCAGGAAAGCGAAGTGATAATTGAAATAAAAGTATTGCCTTCAGGCGAGATAGAGTATTCAAAAGTAGTTTTGTCCAGCGGTTTTACTTCAATAGACGCAGCCGCCCTCAACGCTTCAAAAAGAATAGTTTTAAAATACGACGGCTCAACCCGCGCGCTTTCTGGGGTTACATTGCGCGTGCCATACCAATTTAAACTTAAAAAATAGTTTTTTTAAAGGCGGAACGCGCAAGCGGCAAACAGCGTAATTTTAAGCATTACTTTACTTTTTTTGTGCGTATTCTTCCATCGGGCATTTCATAAATAAGTCTTCCATTGCGGTAAAAAACATTCGGCAAACCTAACCTTCTATTTTCTGCTTGAGCCTTTGAAACGCCTTTATTGTATAATCTGGTTATCTCATCTATAAAATCATTAGTTTTTGAACTCATTTTGCGCCATCCTTAAAAACTGATTGTATTTATTCAAAATCTCTTTTGAAAGAGTTGTCTTACCAACGCCGTTTGCTCCTGCGAGTATCAAAAATATTTTTTCTTTTTCCATTTCATAAATTATACTAAAAATTTTATAGGGAACAATTTGCAGTTTGTTTTTGCCATTGCCGTTATGTCTGTCATACAAAACTGACGCGAACGCGTCAGTTTTGTATGACGGATTAGAGGCAACAACAAAGGCGAACGTCAAATACCCCGTCAAGCTGGGACTTTGTCACCGCCTGCCGCCACTTTTTAAAAGGGGAATTTAACTGCAACAGCGTTCTGCGCGACAAGCGTTAAAAATAGAGAGTGACGGAGGCGCGGTGGGTATCGCCTAAGTTTCCCATAGGGGAAAAAGCGTAATCTATAAGCAATGTTTTATATCCTATGCCTATGCCTGCGCAAAGACCCGATAACCCTTCGCTTTCGGCTATTGTGTTATAGCCCGCTCTTAACGCAAGCAAAAAGTCGGCATTGACGTCTACTGCGAACTCGCCGCCAAAAGCGGCGTAGGCGTCTCTTCCCTTCACTTTTCCTATATCGGCTAAAACTAGCAGATTGTCGTTTAGAAAAAATCCCGCTCCAAACCTCAAAGCCATCGGCAAATCTTCGGTTTCGCTGTCGTATTTTATCCCTTCGCTTACATTTGTTATCGCCGCGCCAAGTTTAAGCCGTCCGTTTAAAATGTCGGGCGCGCTTATTCCAAAATCAAACGCGTAAGCGTTTGCCGCGCTTATTATTTGCGAACGTATATATTTTGCCGCAACCCCTATGCCTATAGCGCCAATTTTTACGGCATAGCCTAAACCTACAGCCGCGTCATATGGAGTAAAACGACCCAAATTTTCGCCGCTTGCGCCAAACTCTTCAAGCGTTCCCGCTGAAAAATACTGCGCGCAAAAACCTATCGCGCTATTTGTCCCTATTGCGTAAGACGCCGAAATCCAATCGTAATGCGAGCCGCCGTCGTAAGCCGCATGCATTAAGTCCGCGCAACCGCCAGAACCGCCCGTAAGTAAAGAAGGATTCCAATACATTGCCGCGCTGTCTTCAGCTAAAGCGGTTCCTACGCCGCCCATAGCTATATATCTTGCGCCCGCGCCCATCTCTAAAAACGGCAAAGCCGTAATCCCATCGCCGCTATAAACTGCCGCAGGCGCGGCTAGAAATAAAAATGCCGATAATAAAAATTTTATTTTCTTCATAATATAAAACATTACTCCGAGCCGTCATAAAGATATTTAAACAAATTTAGCGCGACGTCTTTGCGCTCCCGCAGCGCATAAATACGGGGTTCATAGCGGCGGACAATAAAACCGTTAAACAAATTCAGGTCTAAGCTTTGCGCAGTTTTTACGGCATTTCAAAAAATTCATTGATTGGGCTTACCTTTCAACCGCTATTTTGATTTTTTTCTTGTTCCCATTTTTGTCTTCAATATAAGCTATATACGCGCCGCTTGCTACATGCTCGCCAGAACTGTTTTTTGCATCCCAAACCGCCATACCCGCATTGTCTGATTCAAGTTTTCTTACAATACGCCCTAATTGAGTATAAATAATTATTTTACATTCTGCGGGCAGGTTTGCAAAATTCATTTTAGAATAGCTCAAACCTTTTGACGGTCTTATAGGGTTAGGGAAATATTTAATATTGTTAAAAGACGCGGAAACTCCAAAACCCATAATTGCAAAAACGCCAAGTCTGTCTATTTGCGCGCATACCAGCTTATTGTCTTTGTCTACAAAAGATTTAAAAGGAACCCAAACGCCTTTTTCTTCATCATAGACGGCTATAACAAGATTATTTTCGTCTAAACTTGAAATGTCGTCTTGCGTATAAGGTATTTTTAAATTTATTCCATTGGCGTTCATATTGCTTTGGGCGTCTATGGACACGCCTATATTTGAATGTTTTAAAATTCCTGCATTTGAATTTTCTTTTGCAAAAGACGTCTGTTGCTTAACGGTTATCTCAACATCCGTATTAAAAGTCATTTCGGGTATTACGGCGTAACCGTCGTTTAAAGTTCCGTTCACAGACCTAACGGGGAAAATTATATTGCCGCCGCTATATGCTTTTAAGCTAAAAGACGCGCAAGAAGGGTCGGGGTATTTAATTTCAAGCTGTCCGCTAAATTCTATTTCTTGCCCGTTTTCAAAAGGCGCGATATATATTTTCCATTTGCCAAGCTGCAAATGTTGCGGCGTAAAAGAGACGCCGATACTTGAGTCCGTATAAAATGTCGTTTGCGGAACTATTATTTCTGAAGTATTGTCTAATTTTTTTAACGTTATTTTTGTGAGAGGAGTAAAATTTTCGCCTGACAAAGTTAAAACGGCTTGTTCGTTTGGCGCGGCGTTAAGAGGGGCAGCCTGCGTTATAGAAGGCGTTTTATAAATTGATACGGCGTTTGCTTTAGATATAGAATCGCCGTTTGCGTTTATTATTGTTAAATCAAACTGCGCGCCGTGCGCAATATCTGGCGGTATTTGAAACGAAGCGTCTACGCTGGTTTCAGATATGTCCAAAATTGTTCCCGTAAGAACAACTCCGCCGTTTGTAAGTTTTACTACAGCTCCGCTTTGATATTCCGTCCCTGTAATTTCAAATGTTTGAGCCGTTCCCGCAAATACAAACTCCGGGGCTACATGCGATATGCTCATATTGCCTTTCACAAACACCGCGTTTGCTTTTTCTATCGGATTATTTGAATATATATCGCTTGATATTTGTAAATCCCAATATCCTGCTGGAGCTGTGGAAAATATTGGAAATACTGCGGTGATGTTTGAAGACGACAAATATGAAACCGATGAAGCGGGAATTTCTATGCCGTCTTTGACCAGTTTTACTATTGAGCCTTGAGCTAAATTTTCGCCCGTTATATTTACAGATGTCGTTATTCGCGTTGTTGTTGACGGCGAAACCGAGTCTATACTAGCATCCGAAACTTGCACAAACACCGCGTTCGCTTTTTCTATCGGATTGTTTGAATATATATCGCTTGATATTTGTAAGTCCCAATATCCTGCGGGAGCTGTGGAAAATATTGGAAATACTGCGGTGATATTTGACCCAGATATGTATGAAACCGATGAAGCTGGAATCTCTATGCCGTCTTTTACCAGCTTTACTATTGAGCCTTGAGCTAAATTTTCGCCTGTTATATTTACAGATGTCGTTGTTCTTGTTGTTGTTGAAGGGGAAACAGAATTTATAATAGCATCCGAAACTTGCACAAACACCGCGTTTGCTTTTTCTATCGGATTGTTTGAATATATATCGCTTGATATTTGTAAATCCCAATATCCTGCGGGAGCTGTGGAAAATATTGGAAATACTGCGGTAATGTTTGAAGCCGACAAATACGAAACTGAAGAAGCGGGAATTTCTATGCCGTCTTTTACCAGTTTTACTATTGAGCCTTGCGCCAAGTTTTCGCCTGTTATATTTACAGATGTCGTAGTTCGTGTTGTTGTTGAAGGCGAAACAGTATTTATAACAGCATCCGAAACTTGCACAAACACCGCGTTTGCTTTTTCTATCGGATTGTTTGAATATATATCGCTTGATATTTGTAAATCCCAGTATCCTGCGGGAGCTGTGGAAAATATTGGAAATACTGCGGTGATGTTTGAAGCCGATATGTATGAAACCGAAGAAGCTGGAATTTCTATGCCGTCTTTGACCAGCTTTACTATTGAGCCTTGCGCTAAGTTTTCGCCCGTTATATTTACAGATGTCGTTATTCGCGTTGTTGTTGAGGGTGAAACAGAATTTATAATAGCATCCGAAACTTGCACAAACACCGCGTTTGCTTTTTCTATCGGATTATTTGAATATATATCGCTTGATATTTGTAAATCCCAATATCCTGCGGGAGCTGTGGAAAATATCGGAAATACTGCGGTGATGTTTGAAGGCGATATGTATGAAACCGAAGAAGCGGGAATTTCTATGCCGTCTTTGACCAGCTTTACTATTGAGCCTTGCGCTAAATTTTCGCCTGTTATGTTTACAGATGTAGTTGTTCTTGTTGTTGTTGAAGGGGAAACTGAATCTATTGAGCCAACCACATGCGGAGTTCCCACTGTAAAAGTCATCACTGCGCCGGAAGCCGATATATTTGTTATCGGGTATCCGCTAGACAGCCCGCTATAACTTTTGCTGTTTGGGGTTGTGGTATCGGTAAATTCCGCTTTATTTCCCGCGCGGAAATAGTGGCTGTCTCTCCCTCTGTTTCTGTTCATCGCTAAATCGTTTGAACCGTCCGCCTCTTCAAGGTCAACCATATAACGCGATTCATTGTCATTGTTTTCTCTTGTGTCGTCAATATGCCAAATTAATATTCCGCGATTTGGACCGGGAAGACCCGCGTCAAAACTTGTCCCCTGACGGTTTTCTATAAGAAAATATTCTTTTGAATTAAACCCGTTTCCTGAAAATTTATAAACAGCAGAACTATCTTCAGATGATGTGTTTATGCTTACGACAGAATTGTTTGGAAGATTTTGAATATTAATATAACCCAGCTCTTTTTTACACCAAGCGCTAAATAAAGACGGGCTATTCCCTGAATTTCCGCCGCTAAAATTCCAACTTCCGCTGCCCATAAGACAAAAATTTCCAACGCCTTCGCTGCCGCCGTTAGTATCGTATAAATCAGGCAAACCTATAACGTGTCCAAACTCATGGCACAAAACGCCTATAGTTGTAATATTAGAGTAATAAAGTTCAGGCGCGGTATTATAGGTATACACATATTTCCCGCCGAATTGCTGCCTTGTTATATTCCATTTGTGCGACCAAATAGTGTTTGCTCCGCCGCCCGCTTCTTCGCCGCGCCCCGCGTGTATAATAGTGACGCCTTCTATTTCGTTCCCGGAAAATTGGCTGAAATCAAAACCTGAATCCTCAAGTTTTTTAAGCGCGTCAACAACCATTTCGCGCGGACGAATGTCGCTGCCCCCCGCGCTGCTTGTATTTGCTCCATAATAAGCAACGGTATTATCTAAGGTTATAATATCGGTAACAACAGATTCAACCGTTAACGCGCCGAAAGAAGCTTTTAAGAAAAAATCTTTTACAGACCCTTTTCCGCCGTCGCCTGAATAACCTATTTTATTGTATAAATCTTCAAATTGCTGTTTGGGATTTGCAAGCGTAAAAGATTTGTCTGCAAAAGCGACTAATACCACAAGATTTTTGATTGTTCCAGCAGCGGGAGCTTTTTCGGGAGCTGAAGAAAGCGATTGCGCAGACACTTTTGAAACAGAAGAAGAACGCAGACGCTGCAATATCGGGTTATCTGCATTAGCAGGCTGCATTTGCGTTCTTCTTTGTTTCGCTATTTCTTTGTAATTTCTATATCTTAGCCCTTTGCGCGCATTAAAGCCTTGCGGCAAACTTTTCCCAACGCGAAACGAACTAGATTTAATAGAACCGTCCGCTTCTTCTTGGGCATACCGCCACTCTTTAGAGGCGTTATCTTGTATTACTGTATATCCGTTTCTGTCTTCAGCCCAGCCGTAAAATTCGTCGCCTTTCATTTGAATTTCTATTTTTGTTCCATCAGGCTGAACGGCTTCAAAAAATCCGGGAGCCGCAGGGACAGAAAGAGAAACTCCACAAACGCAAAATAAAACTGTTAAGATAATTAGGTTAATAATTGCTATTTTTATTTTATAATTCATATATGGGTGTCTCTAAAAACCTATAATGTACGTAATTGCCGCAAATTTTACGGTAGTTCAAAAAAGAAAATGCAGTGCGTCTTAAGAGCAAGGACGGACAAATTTTCTGATGCCCAAATACCGCAGAGACAATGTCTTTCAAGGCGCGGCAAGGACGGGCGTTAGGGTTTTTAGAGACACCCATATAACAAGTTATAGCCCAAAAAGTTTCTTATCGCCAGCGGCGCAAGTATAGCAAACAATTCTTAGCTTGCCGTTATGTCCGTCATACAAAACTGACGCGAATGCGTCACCCAAAACTGACGCGAACGCGTCACCCTGAACTCGTTTCAGGGTCTCTTTCAGGGTCTATTTCAGGGTCTCTTTCAGTAT
The DNA here is from genome assembly GCA_031277075.1 of Endomicrobium sp. Lineage (GTDB taxonomy): Bacteria > Elusimicrobiota > Endomicrobiia > Endomicrobiales > Endomicrobiaceae > JAISLV01. The sequence goes on from JAISLV010000032.1 coordinate 14,747, forward strand.
CTGCGGTTTGTTGTTGCCGTTTTTTTTTGCCGTTGATACTTAACGGCAGATTCTGAAACAAGTTCGGAAATGACGGGCAACTATAAAAGGGGAATTTAACGGCGCGACGGCTATGCCAAAGCCGTGTTATACTGAACGCGTAAGGAGTATCTTGCTTAGCCGCCTAACTTCCTAGCTGCTTAGCCGCATTTTTTCCATGCTTAGCCGCTTTTTTTGCTCTTTACCTCATCGCAAAGACAAAAAAAATACAGGCGCTTATATAAAACTAAAGCGCCTGTATTTTATGACTTATTATTTATTGTATAAACTGCGCGTTAATTAGACGCAGGCGTTTCCTTGCTGCAATTAATAAACAGCTTGCCATACCGCATTTTTTTATTTCTTTGAAGCTTCTTCTATAGCTACCGCTACTGCTACCGACGCGCCTACCATAGGATTGTTGCCCATACCTATAAGCCCCATCATTTCAACGTGAGCTGGAACCGAAGACGAACCCGCAAACTGCGCGTCGCCGTGCATTCTGCCCATAGTGTCTGTCATGCCGTAAGAAGCGGGACCTGCCGCCATATTGTCGGGGTGAAGAGTTCTTCCAGTTCCGCCGCCTGAAGCTACGGAAAAATATTTTTTGCCGTTTTCAGCCGCCCATTTTTTGTATGTGCCTGCTACGGGATGCTGAAATCTTGTAGGGTTGGTAGAATTTCCTGTGATAGAAACGTCTACGCCTTCTTTTATCATTATAGCTACGCCTTCGCTTACGTCGTCTGCTCCGTAGACTTTAACTTTAGCTTTGTCGCCGTCTGAAAATTTTGTTTCTTTAGTTATGTTAAGCGTTCCGCTGTGATAATCGTAGTCGGTTTCAACGTGGGTAAAACCGTTGACGCGGCTGATAATATATGCGGCGTCTTTGCCAAGCCCGTTGAGTATAACTTTAAGCGGTTCTTTGCGCACTTTGTTTGCCGTTTTTGCAATGCCTATCGCGCCTTCCGCAGCCGCAAAACTTTCGTGCCCTGCTAAAAAGCAAAAACATTTTGTCTGTTCTCTAAGAAGCATAGCCGCTAAATTGCCATGCCCTATGCCGACGGCTCTTTGGTCTGCCACAGAACCCGGTATGCAAAAAGACTGCAAGCCTATTCCCAAAATTTCCGCCGCTTGCGCCGCCGCCGTTACGCCTTTCTTTATGGCTATAGCCGCGCCGACAGTATAAGCCCATACGGCATTGTCAAAAGCTATGGGCTGAATGCCTTTAACTATTTTGTCAACGTCTACGCCTTTATCAAGGCAAATTTGCCTTGCTTCTTCTAAATCTTTTATATCGTAATCTTTAAGAGTTTTTTCTATCTGCTTTATTCTTCTTTCGTAACTTTCAAAAGTTATTGCCATAATGTTCTCCTGTGCGCTTATACGGCGATTTTAATGTTTTATCTGCGGTTTTGAAAACCAGTCCCCCGCAATTTAAAGAATTTTAACTAACGCCTTTGCGCTTTCTGTCTTATTTTGCCGTCTTATTCTGCGCGCGGGTCTATTTTTTTCACAGCTTCGTCGTATCTGCCGTAAGTTTTTGTATGTTTTTCAAAAGCGTCTTTATGGGCGACGCCCTTTTTTATATCTTCCATAACTTTGCCAAGATGCACAAATTTATAGCCTATGACTTCGTCGTTTTTGTCAAGAGCGAGTTCTAAAACATAGCCTTCTGCCATTTCTAAGTAACGCGCGCCTTTTATCTTTGTGCTATACATTGTGCCTATTTGCGAGCGCAGACCTTTGCCTAAATCTTCAAGCCCGGCGCCTATAGGAAGTCCGCCTTCTGAAAAAGCAGTCTGCGTTCTTCCGTAAGATATTTGCAGAAAAAGCTCTCTCATAGCGGTATTTATGGCGTCGCAGACTAAGTCTGAATTTAGAGCTTCTAAAATTGTTTTTCCGCTTAAAATTTCCGCCGCCATAGCTGCGGAATGCGTCATACCGCTGCAGCCGATAGTTTCAATAAGAGCTTCTTCTATAACGCCTTTTTTAACGTTAAGAGTAAGTTTGCAAGCTCCCTGCTGCGGCGCGCACCAGCCGACGCCGTGCGTTAAACCGCTGATATCGGTAATTTCTTTGGCTTTTACCCATTTTCCTTCTTCGGGTATCGGCGCGGGACCGTGCTTTGCGCCTTTAGCTACATAAGTCATCTGCCGCACTTCGTGCGAGCATTCGTAAGAGCAAGTTTCTTTTGAACAACCCATAAAATTTCTCCTTATAAAAAATTGCGGGCGTCTTTATACGCATTTTAACGTTAATTATACAAAATTTACGCGCTGTTTTTACAAAAATTTTTTTTATTGTTATAATTGATTTATGTCAAAAATTTTTATTCTATTTTTATCGTTTTTTTGTTTGTCTTCATGCGCGGTTTTAGATATTCCTGCAAGAGTAGCAGGCTTATCAAACGAAAAATTTGAAAACGAAAAAGCAGGACGTTTTGAAAAAGAATTTGCGTTTAGCAAAAAAGTTTGTTTTGATAAAAGCATTGTTATTTTAAATGAACTGCTCGCCCGCATTACCCGTAAAAATTACAAAAAAGGCTATATTATAGCCTTTGATTTTTCAAAAACTTTTGACTATTGCCTAGATTCTACAGAAGCGGGAATTTTTATAGAAGAACTTGAAGAAAGCAAAGTGAAAGTTGTCGTAATTTGCAATAATTCTATGCTTGCCAAAAATTTTTCAAATAAATTTTTTGAGATGTTAAATGATAAAAATCAAACGGATTGACATTATTCTCATAGCGATATTTGCCGCAGGCGCGGCTTTCCTTGCTTTCAATCAGGGGTCAAGGAATTTTGCAAGCCGTTTTATGAAAGCCCGCGAACTCAAAAAAAGCATTGAAAGCGCAAATTACCAAAAATCGCTTTTAGAAAAAAGTTTGTATAACCTTGAAAACGAGCCGTCCTACCTTGAAAGAATGGCGCGCGACGAACTAAAAGTGATAGCTCCCGGCGAAATTGAATATAGATTTTTGTCTGAAGAAGAAGAAGAGAAAGCTGAAAAGAAACCGAAATAAACAGCAAGATTTTTGGCAGGCTGAAAGCGCGGAATTAAATTCAAAATAAGCCGTTTTTTTAAAGCGCAATTTTAAAAAAATTCTAAAGTAAAACTTACGATTTGCTTTCTGCAACAACCCTGCAATACTGTAAACCCCGCCAAAAATGTTACTTGCTTTCTAACGCTTTTTTTAAGCGCGCGGCGTTTTCTTTTAAGGTGTTTACATATGATTTGCCTAGTATATTTCCGCTGAGCGCAATATGTTTTGCGCCCAAACTTTTTGCCAAATCCCCGCCTGTAGCCGCGCTTATTTGCAAATTGTCAACTACTATTTTCACTTTTTGCTTTTTACCCTCTTTTAAAAGATATTCAAATCTTTTTTTTGTAAGGTCTTTTGGTTTTCCAAATGAACCGACTATTTCAAAACCATAACTTTCAAGGAAACTTTTTATTTGTGAATTTGCTATAACTTTTACGCCGTAAGCTGAGGCAAGCTCTTTTTTTACCGCCGAAGCGGCAAAATCTGCGGCATAGAGATATTTCAAGCAATTTTCTTCATAATACTGCGCGTTTTCTTCGTCTAGCGTGCAGAGAATTGTTTTTATCTCGTCTGCGGCGCGGGCATGTATGTGGGGTATCATCCAATCGCCTTCAGTTTTTAATGTTTTATAAATTCTGCCTAAAGTTCCCGCTTCAATTTTTAACTTGTTAATCCACTTTTCGTTTTCAACGCTTAATATGAGATTGCTTTTTTCTACTTCTCTTATAATTTCAGGCGTAAGCTCAACAAAATCGGGCTGCAAAAGAGAATTGACTATTATAAAAACTTCAACTTTTTTCCCGCCTATAGCTCTTGTAATTTCGCCGATGTTTATGTTTGAAACGGCAATAGTTATTTTAGTTTTGTTGGGGTCTACAAAAGGCGCAGCCCCGCAAAACGCAAGCATATTGAAAAATACATATAGTATCGCAAAGGTTTTTTTCATATTTTTATGTGTAAAAATTAATTAAATTCCGCATTTCTTCATTAAAAATTTGTCCGTCCGCCGTCAATGTCTAGCATTTTCTTCTTTGAAGCGCAAATTACAGGCGGTATTTGTTAATATACTGCGTTCTTAAATCGTCAAGCAGCAGCGGTTTATTACGCTTAAAAACATACCAAAACTTCCACCCATTGCAAGACGGCGTTTGCTGAATAATCGCCCCTATTTTGTGTATAGAGCCGACATTGTTTTCATAGCGCAAATTGCCGTCTGATAAAACTTTTGCCTGCTTATCAAATCTTTTGCGCGTGTATAACAGTTCGCCTACGCTTATAATATTTTTTCTTACAAGATTTACAAAAGGAACTTTTTGCAGCTCTTCTTTGACTGTTTCAACCCAAGCGCTTTCAGGCAATAAATCGTTAATATTTTCTATTCTGGTTTTTGCAATTTGAATATAATTTTTTTCTCTTTCTATGCCTATAAAGTTTCGTCCAAGTTTTTTAGCGGCGGCTCCCGTTGTCCCTGTTCCAAAAAACGGGTCTAAAACCGTATCGCCTTGTTTTGTAGTTGAAAGAATTACTCTTTTTAACAATTCTTCGGGTTTTTGGGTTGAATGCGCTTTGTTGCCGTCTTTCCCTTTAATTCTTTCGCCGCCTATACACAAACCTATATCCCAAACAGAAGTCATCTGCTTGCCGCCGTTATATTGTTTCATTAATTTATGATTAAACGTATACTTTTTGCAGTTTTCGCCTTTAGAACACCACAAAAGAGTTTCGGTAGCATTTGTAAAACGGGTTCCTAAAAAATTAGGCATCGGGTTTGATTTGCGCCAAGTAATGTCGTTGAGTATCCAATATCCGAGATTTAACATAATATTTCCTACGCGATAAATATTGTGATACGAACCTATCACCCAAATAGTCCCCGTATCTTTCAACACTCTTTTACATTCTTTAAGCCAAGCTATACAAAAATCATCATACTCTTTGAAAGAAGAAAATTTATCCCAAGCGTCGTCTACTCCGTTGACTTTTGTATTGTTTGGGCGGTACAACTCTTTTTTTAACTGCATATTATACGGCGGGTCTGCAAAAATTAAATCAACGCTGGCGCTTGGCAATCCTTTTAATATCTCTATGCAATCGCCCTCATATATATAGTTCTTTTTTAGTTCTATCATAAATCCTCCATCTTTATACTCATAGTTTTATCATACAATTCTTTGAAAGCCTTTAACGTTTCCGCGCTTTCAGATAAATTCAAAAGATATTTGTCCACATCTTCGTATTTAACTTTTAAAAATTCTTCAAAAAAGTTTTTCCCGCGACGGATGTTTGAGCTTTCGGGTATATAAATATTGCCCTTCATTTTCTTAGACGTAAAGAAAAACAATATCGGTATCAATTTAGCGTTATCTGCAATATTTAATTCTTTTGCTAAATAAGCATATGTTTTTATAAATTTTCTGTTTATATCAACAAATTTTCCTGTATCGTGGTCGTCGTTATATTTACATTCCAAATAATAAAATTTGTCTGTATGCGTATTTTTAAACAATAAATCTATGTCGTGTTTGAATTTTATTGTCTGTCCGCCGCCGTCTCTAACAATTTGTTTTAAGAGTTTTGGGAATTCATAGTCTATATTTATATTTTCTGTTTGGCAACGCGTTATATAATTATCAATCAAGGCTTCATTCTTATACGACAGTTCAAAAGCGTTGCTTCTCTTGCCGCTATAAGTTGACATTATTTCATAACGTCCGTCATTTGCTATCAGTAAAGCAATAAGAGCTTCAATAAAATTGCCGAATTGAATATTCATGCTCTGCAAAATTCCGCCAAAAACTCTGTATCGTTTTGGAATAAAATGAATTTTGACCTCGTGCTTTTTTTGTAAACTCCTTATCATAGCCCGGCTGCTTGAATGCTCTATAATTTTTAAAACCGCTTTATTTATCAGCTTCTTAATTTTATCGTCCATTTTATGCCTTAGAAACCCGTTTGATTAAAAAATTATATCATACTTATCGGCGTTATTTATCTTTTTCGTTGCCGTGCCTGTCATGCTGAACTTGTTTCAGCATCCGTCGTTGCCGTGCCTATTTTTGAAAGCAGCTAAGCAAAGGCAGACCCTGAAAGAGACCCTGAAACAACTTCAGGGTGACGCGTTCGCGTCAGTTTTGGGTGACGGCGAGGGAGTAAAGTTTATCGTTACCGTAATTTAAAAATCGGTCAAGTCAGTTTTTATTTTTTCAGCGTTTCGTTCATGCTGCCGGGTCTGTAGCCCAATATATCAATTGAAATGTAAGTATAGCCGACTTTTTTAAATTCATCGCTGACTTTTAGGCGATTATCTTTTTTAGTTAAAATGGCAAAACCGCTTTCGTCAGTTTCAATGCGCGCTAAATTCCCGTGATGGCGGACGCGCGCTTGTTTTAATCCCATATCAAGCAAAAACTGTTCGGCTCTGTCTATCATAGAAAGAGCTTGCGGAGTAATTTCATGCCCAAATGGAAAACGCGAAGCTAAACATGCAAACGGTTGTTTGTCCCAAGTGGGCAGCGCAAGATGTTTTGAAAGTTCGCGTATTTCTTTTTTTGTAAATCCGCAATAGCGCAAAGGACTTTTTACTCCAAGCTCTTCAACGGCTTTCAGACCGGGTCGGTAATCGCCGTTATCGTCTATATTAGACGCTTCCGCTACGTTTTTTATTTTGTTTTCTTTTGCAATCGCCCAAATTTTTGCAAACAGTTCAGACTTGCAAAGATAACAGCGGTTTATAGGATTTTTAGAAAATCCTTCAATAAGCAATTCTTCGCTTTCTACTATAATATGTTTTATATTTTCTTTTTTGCAAAAAGCCGCCGCTTCGTTCAATTCGCGTTTTGGAAAAGAGCAAGAAGACGCCGTTACCGCTAAAATCTTATCGCCCAAAATTTCTTTTGCGGCTTTCAAAAGAAAAGTAGAGTCAACCCCGCCCGAAAACGCTATGGCAACGCTTTCTAAACTTTTAAGATATTCTTTCAATTTTTCGTATTTTTCTTGTATGTTCATTTGCTTTAGAGACGCCATTTTTTGAACTGCCGTAAAATTTGCGGCAATTACAAACATTATAGATTTTTAGAGACACCCAATTATACATATTTTAGAGGTCTCTCTAAAACAGGTATTTTTAAAGAAATAAACAGACGCAATGTCAGTAACCAAGCGGGTCTTTCTAAAAAACCCAATGTCAATCTGAGCATTGCGCCATAATGCGACATTTGGGCGTCAGAAAATTTATCCGTCCTTGCTTTTGGAACGCGGCTTTTTGAACTGCCGCAAAATTTGCGTAAAGGACGAACATTATAGGTTTTTGCAAGACGACGTGGTTTTTACTCAAACTGCGTTTGGACGCCGTTTTTATCTTCCGAAAATGTATTTTGGCAGGAAATCGGTCGCAACGCTTCCTTTGCGGAATTTTTCGTTTGCCATTATTTTGCTGTGAAGGGGAGAAGTGTTTTTTATATTTTCTATTTCAACTTCTTTTAAAGCTCTCGCCATTCTGGCGATAGCTTCGTCTCTATCTTCGCCGAGAACAATTATTTTTGCTATAAGGCTGTCGTAATAAGGCGGAATCGTATAACCCGAATAAACGTGGGTGTCCGTTCTAACGCCCATACCGCCGGGCAAAAAAAGTTTCCCTATTGTGCCGGGCGACGGAATAAAATCTTTATCAGGGTCTTCGGCGTTTATTCTGCATTCTATGGCATGCCCTAAAATTTTTATTTTGTCGGAACTAAATTCAAGTTTTTCGCCTGCGGCAAGTTTAATCTGTTCTTTTACAAGGTCTATGCCCGTTATCATTTCAGTAACCGGGTGTTCAACCTGAATTCTTGTGTTCATTTCCATAAAATAAAAATCGTTGTGTTTGTCTACAAGAAATTCAACCGTGCCTACAGTAACATAGTCAACCGCGGCGGCGGCGTTTTTGGCGGCTTTTCCCATTTTCTTTCTCAAAGCTTCGCTTATTAAAGGGGAAGGACTTTCCTCAACTAATTTTTGATGACGTCTTTGAATTGAACAATCTCTTTCCGGCAAATAGGCGTAATGACCGAATTTATCGCCCATAATTTGAAATTCTATGTGATGCGGCTCTTCAATATATTTTTCCATATAGACGTCTGGGTTTCCAAACGCGGCTTTAGCTTCGGTTTGAGCCATAATAATGGCGTTGTCTAGCGTTTCTTCTGAAACTACTATTCTCATACCTTTCCCGCCGCCGCCCGCAGTAGCTTTAATTATTACGGGAAACCCTATTTTTTTGGCAAGCGCGGCGACTTTCGGGTCGTCGGCTTCAACGGGACCGCCAGAGCCGGGAACAACAGGAACGCCCGCTTTTTTCATAAGTTCTATGGCGGCTATTTTGTCGCCCATTTTTTCTATTGATTCTTTTTTTGGTCCTATAAAATGTATACCGCAAGCCTCGCAAACTTCGGCAAAATACATATTTTCCGCTAAAAATCCGTAGCCGGGATGTATTGCGTCTGCTCCAGTAATTTCCGCAGCGGCTATAATGCTTGGAATATTCAAATAACTTTCCGAAGCTAAAGCAGGACCTACGCACACGCTTTGGTCTGCAAGTTTTACGTGCATACACTCTTTGTCGGCTTCGGAATGTACCGCTACGGTTTTAACGCCAAGCTCTCTGCAAGCTCTTATTACTCTGCAAGATATTTCGCCTCTGTTTGCTATTAATATTTTTTTAAACACTTCAAATCTCCAATTTTAAAATTCGCCGCCGCCGCTCGTTTTTGCCGTTGCAGTTTGCTTTTGCCTAGCTGCGCTTTTTGCCCTTTTGTTGTTCCTGCCATGCTTTTATGCGTCCACGCGTCTATGCATCCGTTGTTGCCGTTGCCTAGCCGCTTAACTTCCCAGCCTAGTTTGCGTTTTTGCTCTTTGCCTTTATTTCCCTGTTTCTACTAAAAAAAGTTCCTGCCCGTATTCAACGGATTCGCCGTTTGAAACGCAGACTTTTATAACTTTGCCTTTAATTTTTGAAGTGACGTCTTTAATAATTTTCATCGCTTCAATTTGACCTACTTTTTGTCCGGGCTCTACTTCGGAACCTTCCCTTATCAAAGGAGGCTTATCGTTGCTTTGAGCGTTTGCAAAAGTGCCGACCATAGTTGATTTAATTGCGGTAAAAATAGGTTTGTTCTCTTCTTTGGGTTTTTCTTGTCGGACGGGCGCGGATTTTACTTCGGTCGGCAAAACCGCCACTTCGTTTTTCTTAAAATAAAATGAGTCTTCGCCGTTTTGATATTGAATTTCTTCAATATCCGTTTCTTTTATGGACTTTAAAAAATCTTTTATTTCCTGCGGATTCATAAAACCCTCTGATAAAATAAGAATTAAGAAATTTAAAATCTGGTATTTCCAAACTTATCGGCAGGCTAATTTAACTCGCGTTCAGATATTGATTATCGTTTTATTATTAAACTCTCTCAACGTATTCGCCTGTGCGGGTGTCAACTTTTATTTTGTCGCCTTCTTTAATAAAGAGCGGAACTCTAATATCCGCGCCAGTTTCAAGTTTTGCCATTTTTGTCATATTTGAAACGGAATCGCCTTTAATGCCCGGCTCGGCTTCCGCTATAGTCATTTCAATTATTGCGGGCATTTCTATGCCTATAAGCTCGCTTTCAAGGAAAATAGCGTCAACTTCGGCGTTTTCTTTCAAAAAATCTTTCAAATCGCCTATAATTACAGGGTCAACGCTTATCTGCTCGTAAGTGTTCATATCCATAAAATTAAATTTGTCGCCTTCTTTATAGAGAAACTGCTTTTTTTGTCTTGTGACGCTTAAAGCTTCAAACTTTTCTCCGCTTTTAAAAGTGCGTTCAATTGTGCCGCCCTTTTTAAGATGTCTAAGTTTTACGCGCATTACCGCGCCGCCTTTGCCCGGCTTATGATTTTGAAACCACGAAATTTGATAAGGCTCGCCGTCAACCAAAATATTAAGTCCGTTTCTGAAATCCGATGTTGAAATCATTTAAAATCTCCGATTTTATTTTATAAGTAAAAGTAAGCGGTTAAAGAACTTTGGAAAACGTTTCCTTTGAGCGTCTATCCGTAAAAAGCCGCAAAAGGCAATGCGTATTAACTTCTTTATTGATACGCCGCTGAAGTTAAAATTTCGCAAGCGTTTTCATTTATTAATACAGTATCTTCAATTCTGACGCCAAACTTGCCTTCAATGTAGACGCCCGGCTCGGCGGTAACCGTCATACCCGCTAAAAAAACGCCTTCGGCATTAATAGCAAGCGAAGGCATTTCGTGAATTTCTATACCGACCCCATGACCGGTTGTATGTATGAAATTGTCTTTATATCCGTAAGAATTTATTATGTCTCTTGCGGCTTTATCGGCGCAAGATATTGCCGTTCCAGCTTTTATTTGCTTTATCGCCGCATTTTGGGCTTCTTTTACTATATCCCAAATTCTTTTAAATTCAACGTTTATTCTACCTAAATAAAAAGTTCGCGTCAAGTCTGAGGCATACCCGTTATAAAAGCAGCCTATATCAAGCATTACCGCGTCGTTTTCGGCGATTTTATAATTTGAACTTGCATGGTGCGGATTTGCGGCGTTTATCCCAGCGGCGACAATAGGCGTAAAACTTTCTTTTACTTTCCTTTTGGCAAAAAGTTCAAGTATGCGGTAATGAACGTCAAGCTCGGTTAAACCTGCTTTGAGTTCTAATTTTATTTCATTGCAAACTTCAGACGCTATGCGGCAAGACTGTCTAAGATTTTCAATTTCAAAAACAGATTTTACAATTCTTAAATCGTCTAAAACGCCCATTTTTGCGCTTAGCTCTATTCCTTCCGCTTTTAATCTGTTTTCAAACAAAAGAAAATCCGCCGCCGTCATATATTTTGGGTCTGCTATTATTTTTTTTACATCTCCGCTCAACGCGCGCGCTTCGACAGCCGCTTTGCTAAAAGACGCGCCTGTAATAATTTTGTATTTGTCTTTAAAAAATTCCTTGACCTGATTTTCAATCATTTTTGAACATATAATATAGATGCCGCCGTTTAAAATCAAAATCCAAAACCCGTCAAAAGACGCGCCCGTAAGATAAAACGTTTCAACTTTATTTGCGAACAAAAAATTTTCAGTCCCGTATTTTGCAATAAGTTTTTGGATTTTGTTTTTCATTTTCCGCTCCGCCAATCCTCGCCGAAAAAATTACGCTTGACTTTTATCTTAGTATTTTATTAAATAATAAAGCAAACTTCAAAAGTTTATATTTTAGAAGTTTAGCTAAATTAGTATCCGCAAATAGCGGATAGAAAAACAAGGAGTTGCAGCAAATGGCACAAGGTAAAGTTAAGTGGTTTAACGACCAAAAAGGTTACGGATTCATTTCTAACGATGATGGATCAGGAGACGTATTTGCGCATTATTCGGCTATTCAGTCCGATGGGTTCAAATCGTTGGCAGAAGGCGACAGCGTTGAATTTGAAGTTGTGAATTCAGACAAAGGTCCCAAGGCAGCCAACATAAAGAAAATTTCCTAAACCAAAAAACAAAAACCCCCGAAGACTTCGGTCTTCGGGGGTTTTTTTATTTTTAAGCCCTCGCGTCTTGCGCAAAAGTATTGGGCGAGGGAGTTGCCTGTCGCGTGTAAATCTTTTTCGTTAAGTAAAAAGGCTTTTCTTTGGGCGTTTCTAAAAATCTAATAAATACCTATTTCTTTAAAAGCGGCGGCGCATATTATCAAAATAAGCGATAATGCCAATGCGGTTGGTCGGTCATAGTTTTTGAAATGGTCAATGCGCGCATATCGTTTAATCAAGCCTTTTTATGTCGTTTTCGTCTAAAATATTTCCTTGCTGGGTTTCCGTCAATATCGCCGTTTTCTTTCCTTTGTTAAACAATTTGTGCTTGTTTCCTTTCTTTATATATATGTAATCGTTTTCCGCAAGTTTATGCGTTTTTCCGTCAAGTTCAACTACTATTCTTCCCTGAACAACTATCCAGTGTTCCGCTCGGTATTTATGGGTCTGAAGCGACGTGCATTTTCCCGGCAAGACGGTTAAAGTTTTAATAGTAAATTTTTCAGCGGTATGTATAACTTTGTATTCGCCCCATTGACGTTTTACTAAAGCCCCTTTTCTGTAAGCGTTAGACATTTTAACCCCTATAATGAATGATTTAAAAGGCAGCTGAGCGGCTGAGCAAAAACGACAACGCTGAAAGAACCGCTGAAATAAATTCAAGTCTGCGCCGCGCAATTATTTTCGTCAACTCGGGCGCCGAGCATTGTCGGCAATTATTTTTCCGCTTCGTAACCTATAGATTGTATCATCAAAACTTCGTAATTTTTCGGCAGCGGGAGCTTTCCTTTTAGCGCGTCTTTTCCGCTTGCTTTTACCACGTTAGCAAGCCCTGCAGACGCGCAGTAAAGACCTGCGTTTTGGTAAAGCGAACCCACGTGCATACCTGCGAAATCGTCTTTAATATCTGCGGCGTATAAAAGCGTTACGCCCGCAGGAGTATATTTGCTTCTTTCGTCCGAATTCATAGCTTGAACAAGTTCGTTTTTAACGCCGTCGTAAAGCCATACTCCGTCTGCAAGAACGGCGTAGACTTCAACTTTTTGACTGTTTCTTCCCGTAGGGGCGGTGCGTCTGCCGTCGGAACGGTTTGCTCCCCAAACAGCCCATAAAAGATTTGAAAGTTCTTGAGCGGAAAGAGTTTTAGCGCTGATATTTCTTTGGCTATGCCTTAAATTCAGAGCTTCCATAAGCGGTTTCCCGCCGATTTTGTCGGGTTGAGGAAGAGAAACGGTTTTCTGTTGCGCCGCAAAACTTGTCCCGCAAGAAAAAATAAAAACCGAGCAAATCAAAATTCTAAACGCTTTAAACATAAAAAATCTCCTTTTGAAGAAATAGCGGCTAATCATCTAGGCTGGGCGGCTAAGCAACGACAACGGCTAACGGCAAGGGCAGACCCTGAAATAAATTCAGGGTGACTGACAGGGAGCGCAATTTGATGTCTTGCAAAAACCTATAATTGGGCGTCTCTAAAAACCATAACGCCCGTCCTTGCCGCGCCTTTTGCGGCATTTCTGCATCCATACATCTATATTGTCTCCCGTTTTTTCACTCCCAATACAGCCGACACGGATTTTTCGGGTTTCATCAAATAGGCGTTTGTCAGACTCACCCCTATTTTATCTGCGGAAAGTTTGCTTAGAAACTCTTTTTGACTTTCAATAGCCCAGTCGCCGTACCCCGGGGAATAACGCTTTGTGATAATATTACCGTTTTTTTCTTCGTACTCTTTAATTTGCTTGTTTGCCGAACTTATCGTTTCTTCAGCAGCTATAGACCCCGCCGCGTCAAAAATCAAAGCCCTGAAAGTTTCTTTTTCTTTAATAAAATAATCCCTCTGTTTTTCTAGCGCGTCGCATATTGTTACGACTATCCCGTAAAATTTAAAGCAATTTTCAAATAGCTTTGCGACGTCTTTGCTTTGAATTTTAAAACCGTTTTTGGATACGACTTCGCCGCGTTTTACCATTATGTCGTCAAAGATTATAGAAATTTTAGGTTTTATAAGTTTTTGCGCTAAAGACAAGTTTTCTTTGATGAGAGTTTCGGTTTTTGCGTCAATTTTAGTTGAAAGCCGCCAATAACCAAGCCTTACCAAAACGGTTTCATAATTTATTTTTATATTTGCAACGTTTATCATGACAATATTCTACAAAATAAATTTAAAATAAAAAATGTAGGCGAAAATGCGGCGCGCTAACGCAAAAAACGACGCAGAAACGCGGCAACTGTCAGCCGCGTTTAAACTCTGCCTGCGGCTGATTGCCAAATTAAAAAAATTAGTCTGCAAAGAAATCGCGCTATAGGGCGTCAAGGCGTTTTGCTATAGATTTAATTATTTTTGAAATCTCTGAAACCGTTATGGTAAGAGGCAAAAATAAAACGAGCGTATCGCCCAAATTTCTTATAATAATTCCGTCTTCTCGCATTTGCGCGCAAATTTTTGCGGCGGTTTTTAATTTGTAATCGTAAACCGCGCCCGTTTTTTTATCTTTGACTATGTCTATGCCCGCCATAACGCCGAGATGTCTGATATTTCCCACTTTTTGATGATTAGAGAGCGCCGCCAGCCCGTTTTTAAAAAAAGCGATTTTACTTTTAAGTTTTTGTAAAATTTTATCTGTTTTAAAAATATCTATCGCTGCGTTTGCCGCGGCGCAGGCAAGGGGATTTGCCGTATAAGAATGTCCGTGAAAAAAAGTTTTAAACTCTTCGTATTTCCCTAAAAAAGCGTTATAAATTCCGTCAGTAGTTATCGTCGCCGCTAACGGCATATATCCGCCCGTAATTCCTTTGGAAAGACAAATAAAATCGGGCTTTATTTTTGAATATTCTACGGCAAACATTTCGCCCGTCCTTCCAAAACCCGTAGCCACTTCGTCGGCTATCAAAAGCGTATTGTATTTTTTGCATAGATTTGCATACTCGGCGGCGTATCCCGCAGGCATTATAATCATTCCCGCCGCCGCTTGATTTTCAGGCTCAATAATTGCCGCCGCAATATTTTTGCCGTTTTTTTTGAGTATGTCTTCAGCTTTTTTGACGCATTGCCCGCCGCATCCTGCAATTTTGCAATGTTCTTTAAAGTTTTTTGCTTTGTTTAAAAACGGAATTTCATTTTTGCGCGCAAAACATTTACGGCAAAACGGCGACGGCGCAAAATGCGCTTTGAAAAGCAAATCTTTAAAACTTTTATGAAATAAATCCGTCCCGCCTACCGATACCGCGCCGACGGTATCGCCGTGATAGGCGTTGCGCAGCGATAAAAAAGACGTCCGCCGCTCGCCTTTAAAGCGCCAAAACTGATAAGCCATTTTTAAAGCTATTTCTACGGCGGTAGAACCGTTGTCGGAATAAAAAACTTTTTTTAAATGTTTAGGCAGAATTGAAAGCAGCTTTTGCGACAATTCTATAGCGGGTATATGAGTAAGCCCCAAAAAAGTAGAGTGAGAAACTTTTGCAAGCTGCTTTTTTACAGCCGCGTCAATTTTAGGGTTTCTATGCCCCAAATTATTCACCCATAGAGACGAAACTCCGTCTAAATATTTTCTGCCGTAAATATCGTATAGATAAGAGCCTTTCGCTCTTTCAATTATTAACGGCTCGCAAGGGTCGTCGTTAAGCCAATCGCCCATTTGAGTGAACGGATGCCATATATTTTTTTTATCTAGCTCAATTAATTTTTTCGCGGTTAATTTCATAGCAAATCCTTTTTGGCGTCTCTAAAAACATATAATGTTCGTAATTGCCGCAAATTTTACGGCGGTTCAAAGAAGAAAATGCAAGCCGCGTCCTAAGAGCAAGGACGGGCGTTAGGGTTTTTAGAGACGCCCTTTATAAAACGACGGCAAAAAACAAAATGCGGCTAAGCGTCAACGGCGTTAAAAGCGGCGACTAGCTTCTTTGCTTTTTGCCGTCGTTTGCCGCCTCTGCGCGTCAAAAACATCCTTTATTTTTCCGTTTAGGCTTACTTCAAAAACGGGGAGCTTTGCCGTTTGTTCTATTAGTTTTGCATTTGTCGCCGACGATACGTCTTTGGCGTCTTTTTTGCCGTTTAGTATTATTCCTAAAATTTTTTGCCCGTCTCTTTTTAGTTTGTCTATTGTCAGCAGCGTATGATTTATCGTCCCCAACCCCGTTCTTGCGACCACGATGACAGGCAGACGAAACATTTTTATTAAATCGCTTACAAAAAAATCTTTTTTTAACGGAACTAAAAGCCCTCCGACGCCTTCAACTACCGTGAAATCGTATTTGCCCGTAAAATATTCAAAAGTTTTTTGAACCTTTTTTAAATCAAAAACTTTCTTTTCAAGCAAAGACGCCCCATATGGCGACATGGGGTTTTTAAAAAATACGGGAGTGACTGTTTCGGGCTTTTCATTGATTTTTGCCGCTTTAATTAAAGCCTTCGCGTCGTTTCTGTCCCCTGTGGAAACAGGTTTAAAAACGCCGCAATTTACGCCCGATTCTTTTAACGCGGCTGCTATTTGGCGGGAAATATAAGTTTTTCCGACTTCCGTGTCCGTAGCCGTTATAAATATTCCCTTATAGCGTAAAATAGGAAAATTAAAAACGGAATGCGAAATCAAAGACTTTTTATACACTTTTCTTTTTCCAATACAGCCGTTAAATTTTCAATATCAGCTCTAGTATGTCCTGCGGTTAGAGATATTCTTATTCTTGCCTGTCCGTCGGGGACTGTCGGCGGTTTAATGGCGGGGGCAAGAATAAAGTTTTCAAATAATTTTTTTGACAACGTTTCGGTAGTTTTAATATCGCCCGTTATAATAGGAACGATTTGAGTTTGACTTTTGCCGCAGTTAAACCCTAAAGCGCTCAATTTTTCTCTTAAATATTTCGCGTTGACGGATAACAAAATTCTTTGGTCGTCGGATTTTTTTATTATTTCCAGAGCTTTTAAAGCCGCCGCGCAAATTGCGGGGGAAACAGCCGTCGTGTAAATAAAAGCTCTGCTTTTATTAATTAAATAATTAACGAGCTGCGAACTCCCGCATACAAAACCGCCTTGAGCGGCAAACGCTTTTGACAATGTGCCTATTATAACGTCTATCTGCGCGTCAACGCCCGCTAAACCGCGCCCTTCTTTTCCAAAAACCCCCGTTGAATGCGCCTCGTCAACGACGCTCACGGCTCCATATTGCGCGCAAAGTTTGCTAAAGTCGGAAAGAGGAGCTATGTCGCCGTCCATAGAAAATACCGATTCGCTTACAGCCAATTTTAATTTATAGTCTTTTGTCCGTTTTAAAATTTTTTCAAACGAATACATATCGCAATGTTCGTAAATAAAAATTCTTGCTCCGCCGAGTTTTGCCCCGTCCCACAAAGAAGCGTGGTTAAGTTTGTCCATTATAACGCAAGCGTTGTCCGTTTTTGAAGCAAGCGCGCTTATTACGCCCGCGTTTGCCTGATACCCGCTTGGAAAGAGCAAGGCGCTTTCTTTGTTTTTAAAAGAGGCGACAGCCTCTTCAAGCATTTTGTGAATTAAAAGCGTTCCGCCGACTAAACGCGAAGACGCCCCTGCGGCTCCGTATTCGTCTAAAGCCGCTTTTACGGCGTCGTTAATTTCTTTGTTTCCCGCTAAATCAAGGTAATTGTTTGAGGAAAAATTTACAAACTTTTTCCCGTCTATAACAATACGCGAAGACGGAACTCCCAAAACAAAGCGAAGCGTTCTCAACAGCCCTTGAGCGTCTATTTGAGATATTTTTTCATCTAAAAATTCATTGAGCATTATTTTCTCTTACCGACAATCGCAAGCGGCAATACAAACCCTAGCGCAAGAAACCGCCGCCGTTTGCCTTTTTCCGTCAATTCCGCTTTATTTCTATCTATGGGCGTCTCTAAAAACCCTAAAGCCCGTCCGAGCCTGCGCCTTGAGAGATATTGTCTCTGCGGCATTTCTTCATCAGAAAATTTGTCCGTCTTTGCTCTTAGGACGCCCTTCATTGTCTTCTTTGCCCTGCCGCAAAATTTGCGGCAATTACGAACATTATAGGTTTTTGCAAGACGCCCATTGCGCTTTTATTTAGCGTTCTTGTTTGTCAGACGCTACAGGGCAGGCGCGTTTTTAGTATCTGCCGTTATAGCGTTTAACAGCAGATTCTTCAAAAGACCCTGAAATAAATTTAGGGCGAGTTTCACATCGGTTTTGAGCGGCGTTTTGCGTCTGGTTTAAATGTCATCACAAACAAAGCCGATACAGATTTCAGCCTGTCTTAAAACGACGGATTAATATCCGCTGGCTTTTATTACTTCTTTAACTTTTTTGGCGGAATTTTGAAGGGCTTCCAATTCTTTTTCGTTGAAATCTATAGCAAGCGTTTGGCGAATGCCGAATTTATGCGTTACTGCGGGAACGCTCAAATAAATATCGCTGACGCCGCAATAATTTGTCAGCAAAGAAGAAACGGGCAAAACGGTATTTTCGTCTTTAAGGATAGAGCTTGATATTTTTGTAAGGGCAAGTCCTATGCCGTAAGACGTTTCGCCTTTTTTTTCAATAATTTCGTAAGCGGAATCCCTTACGTCTTCAAAAATTTCCTTGAGTTTAGCTTCTTCGTTTGATAGACAATTTTCTTTATCGCAAACTTTACAATAATCTTTAAAGAATACGCCGCCTATCATAGCTTTGCTCCACACGGGAAATTCGCTGTCGCCATGCTCGCCAAGAATAAAAGCGTGTATGCTCCTTGTGTCCACATTGCAATGCCTGCCTATAAGATACCTAAAGCGCGCGGAATCTAAAACCGTGCCAGAACCTATAACTTCGTTTGCCGGTTTGCCTGAAATTTTATAGACGATATAAGACAAAATATCCACAGGATTTGACGCGACCAAAATTACCGCTTTAGGCGAATATTTTACAATTTGCGGAACTATGGTTTTTAAAATCTCGGCGTTTCCTTTAACTAAATCTATTCTTGTTTCGCCGGGTTTTTGACCTCTGCCTGCGGTAATTACTACTAAATCGGAATTTGCCGCGTCGGAGTAATCGCCCGCGTAAATTCTAACTGGCGAAACGTAAGGCGCGCCGTGCGACAAATCCATAGCCTCGCCTTCGGCTTTTTTTCTGTTGTAATCTATAAGAACAATTTCGCGCGCAAGCCCTTTTATTATCATTGAATAGGCATAGCGCATACCTACGTTGCCGCAGCCTATGATTGAAACTTTTGGCGTAAACGTTTTCATATTTTTCCTCTGTTTTGTAAAGCGTTTAAGTTTTTGCGATGTAAAAGCGGGAAAGAAACGAAGCGTATAAAGAAGCAAAACTTCAAATAGGCGTTTTACAAAAGCCAGACAATTTCCATTTTAGGCATCGCGGGCGTTATAAAACGCATAGACTAACGCAAACGCAAATTATTCGGAGAGGGCGGGATTTGAACCCGCGATACGGTTTCCCGTATATTAGTTTTCGAGACTAACTCCTTCAACCGCTCGGACACCTCTCCATTTTAAAGGCAAAACAAAAGCGGAAATTTTAAACGTCGGCGAGAACATTTAAAATATCTGTAAAAATCAAAGCTCATAGATTATACAAATATTTTTACCTGCTCTCAAGTTTCCCGCATCTTGTCAAGATGACGCCGAAAGAAGAGTACGTCTTATTGTGTAAAATGACAAGCAGAGGAATGTATCGTTTATTGTTTTGTTTTATTTGATTTTAAGTTTGATGTTAGCCATTCTGAATATATTTCTAAACTGCTTTGAGTTTTAATTAATCCGTCTAATAGCCATTTAAATTTTCTTATCCCGCCCAATTCCTTTTCATTTTCTTTCCATTGTTTTTCTTCATCTATTTGTTTTTTGTTAATGGCATATCTTTTGCTAGCCGAGCCAATGCTTTATCTAGCATGTCTATAAATTTTTGCCGTCCAAACTGTGTGAGACTTTTTTTCTGTAAATTTTTTGCGCAAATACTAATGCCCTTAACAAGAGAATGTATTTTGTTAGATATTTCTATTAAATTTTTTAAAGGACGAATATATTTTTTATCTTGCAAAAATAATCTGACATTAATTTGATTGTTATATACGCTTGTAATAAGACGTTCATTATCTTTCAATATTTTTAGCAAAATTGCATTTTGAGTCTCAATTACTTCTGCCCAGCTTATAGTATTTTCTTTAAGCAGCTTAATGTAATCTCTATTAAAAGTATCATTACTTATCTCAAGTATCGTAAAAAAAAACATCAACAGTCTTTGCAGCCGATATATAAGTATCAGCTATGATTTTTCTTGTTTATTCTATATGCTTTTTTTCAAAATATCCCAGTGTTTTTTTAGTGGCATAAACAGCCAATAAAATTCCCAAAATACCAACCGTATTGCCGTTTATCCAAGCCAATATATCAATTATTTTATAAAGCGCTGTCATTAATGTATCATTTATCCTCTTTTAGATAAATATAAGGCTCTAAATTTTCTTTTACCCGCATTAGAAAACTTATCGGCTATATGCGCTGTGAAGTAAATTATTCACAACATACTCCAAAGGGATTTTTTCCTGTTCTAAGCGCCAATTGTTTAGTTTTAATAATTCGTATAATTTTTGTTCTTCATTGGTTAAATTTAATGTTGTGGAAATTTTATTTGACGTTCCTTTGCCTTTTTCATTTTCAAATTGCTTAAATGTCGCTTCGTCCATTAAAAAACTATTGGTATTTGGGAAATAGTTTCTAAATTGCGATAAAATTTCAAACCCTTGAGTATCTAAATCTCCCCAATATAATAACTCTATATCCTTAAACCATGCTGTATTTTTTAGATTTTCAACAGTATATCCTTTCCCAAAAATTACAATTGTTTCATTGATAATTGGGAAAGTCAAAACGTTCATTTTATTTTCCACAACAAAAACTTTTTTAACAGGCAGGTTCAATTTTTCAAATCGGCTGACGGGAACGCTCAAATCGTCTATCCCTGAAAAATATTGTCGGCTGATATTTTTATCTAAAATACGAAACCTTACCAAAGGCTCGTCGTATTTTAAATGAAACCGTTTTTCAAAATCTTTTTCGTCTTTATTTGCGTTTCCGCCTATCAAAATATCAAGCGCTTCTTTGAGAATTCCTTTATTGTTTTCAATAAACTTGGTATGAACCGCTATCGGCAATTGGCGGATGTAGAGATTTGGTTTAGGATTTTTAATGAAATATTTACAAACTTCTATAATGTCTTGCCAAACGTTATAGTCAATCAATTTTTGAGGATGCGAAAGCGCCAATTCTTTTAATTGCGGAAGCGCGCCGATTAACAATTTATAATTTTGCGCAAATATTTGATATTCTTTTTCTTTTCCTGTTATCTTAAGATAATCTTCAAGCGTTTCAATTGCTATTTTTTCAGGGATAGATTGTTTTCCTATTTTATTGAATTGCTTTTGCGTTTCTATCAAAGAATACCCGATTTTTTTATTAGATTTGGAGTTGTTTCGCAATATTTCAAGCGAGTTTTGATATGCGGGCAATTTTTCCATTAAGTTCTTTGCGGTGATTTTTCCTATCCTGTTAATTTCTTTCGGAAAGAAATTAACGCGGTCAATATGCGCGGCTAATACGTTTTTCCACCAGCTTAAACATTGTTTTTGTATTTCTTTGGGCGTTATCATTGTATTGTCTCTGAAATAATGTTAACCGAATTATGTTTTTGTTTTTTCCGTTTATATTCTTCTATAGTAAGGTATTGTATTTCAGAATTATTCCCTTGCGTGTTAGATACGATATGGACGGAGTTGATATAATTTTCAATGATATGAATTTTTTGAAAAGGAGTAATTACGAGCAATTGCAGATTCAATTTCTTAAATAATTCCAGCCCAAATTGCGCGCTTTCGTCGTCGCTGCGCCCAAAGGCTTCGTCTATAACTACAAACCGAAACGATTTGCTGCGGGATTGATAATACGATAACCCGAATTGATACGCCAATGCCGACGCCAAAATTGTGTACGCCAATTTTTCTTTTTGTCCGCCAGATTTGCCCGCCGAATCGGAATAATATTCTTTTACACCGCCGTCTTCGCAATAGAGTTCGCTTGCGCTAAATAAAAACCAGTTGCGGGCGTCTGTAACTTTTTTCGTCCAGTCTATATTTTTGTTGTCATTGTCAATAAATCGGTCTAAAAATTTCTTTACCATTAAAAAGCGGTTTTCAGTGTAAGCGTCTGAAGAGTCTAAAATATCCGCATAGCAGTTTCGCAAATCGTTTTTAAAATCTAATATTTCTTTATCGGAATTATTATCGGCAGAAAGTTTAATATAAGTTCCTTTGTTAAATTCTATTTCTTTTAAATGTTCGTTAATCTCGTCTATTTTACGCTTTATTTCCTTACAATGTTCTTCTAATCTAACGTCAAAAATGCGAATGTCTTCAAT
>JAISLV010000198.1 GCA_031277075.1 Endomicrobium sp.
AATAATATTCCGCGCCGCTTAAATAGCCCGATTCCAGCAAAACCTCAAGCGCTGCGTCAAGCCGTCCGTTTTTTACAGACGTCAAAGAAGACGTGTCAGCCTGTCCGAAAGTTCCTTCCAAATAAGTTTCTTTTAATCCGTATTTTTCTTCAAGCCGTCCGAGTATAGCCGATATATTTCTTTGAGCTTGCGCATGGCAGTGCAAGTCTTGTATATTTATCACTATTTCGCCGCCGCCGTAATACTTTGACGCCGTTATTTTGCCTAAAGAAGAGGGAATTCCAAACGCGTCAGCGTCAGCGTCGTAATTTGAAGCAAAAACCTGCGGAGGAAATAAAATTGAGATTAAAAAGCTAAATAATACGATAACCGATACGATTTTTTTCATTTGAATTTCTCTCTTTTACGCGCAGATAAAAACCCGCGTTTGTTAAAGAATAAACAAGACAACGGCAAAACCCCGTCCGTTGCGCGCCCGCCTTTTTAAAGGGGAAATTATCAGATTTTCAGAGACGCTTTTTATAGATTACCACTTTATTTCTTCCGCTTTCTTTAGCTTCATAGAGGGCGGCGTCGGAGGCTTTTATGAGTTCGTCCACCGTGTCGCCGTCTGCGGGAAAGCCTGCTATGCCTACGCTTATGGTAATTCTAAAACTCTCTTCGCCGCTTTTATACTTTTTAGCCGCTATGGCTTTATTGATTTCTTTTGCTATGTCAAGAGCTTCGCTTTCCGTTGAAACGGGAACAAAAATTATAAATTCCTCGCCGCCGTATCTTCCTGCGAAAGTTCCGAATTTGCAAGAATCTGAAAGCGTTTTAGACACGGAAACTAAAACTCTGTCCCCGGTTAAATGCCCGAATTTGTCGTTCACTTTTTTAAACCAGTCTATATCAAGCATCATAATGAAAAAACCTTTGGGGTAGCGCTTTTCCCTTTCTATTTCGTTTTGAAGCCTTTCTATAAAATAGCGTCTCTTATATAAACCCGTTAAACCGTCGTTTCTGGCTTTTTCGCTTATTTCTTCCATAAGCTTTATTCTTTTTACGCTCAAAGATATTTGCGGAGAAAAAATCTGCCCTTCAAGCACGTATCTTTCGGCGTAATCTTTTTCGCACGTCAAGGTAAGGCAGCCTAAAATTTCGTTCTGCATTTTTAACGGGAGAAAAACCGCCGACTCGTTTTTGGGGCAAAATTGCGGCGTTTCTATTTCAGACGCTCTTACTATGTCAAGCAAATCGCGGTTTGAGTTAAGATATTGCAGCCACTGTTTTTCAAAAAAAGGTCTTTCGCAATAAAGACATTCCCATTTTGAGCGTTTTCTGTCAAAAATATTGACGCTTGTTATACCGGGTTTATTTGAAAATATTTTGCCCGCTATACTTGCGTATTCCTGCATATTTATATTTTTTGACAAGCCTCTTGCGGAAATGTAAAACTGCATTATTTTTTCAAATTCTTCCTCGTGCCTCTTTTTATCGGCGTAAATTTGAGAATGCAAAAGCAGCGCTTCCTCGCGCTTATTTTTAATATCGGAATTTCTTTGAAGATAAACTTTCTTAACGCGCGATATCCTCATTGAGAAATAATACGGAACTATCGCCGCGCAAATAAAGAAAGCGCACGAAAGAGCCGCGGGAACAGGGGCGCGTCCCATAAATTTAATCGTAAAAAAAATTGAGACCGCGGCGCATAACAGCGCTATCTCTTTTATATCTTTTGAAAAATAAAGCCCGAAAAGAGCTATAAAATAAACGTAAGCTATAACAGGCAAATTCAGCTTCATAATCAGATACGAAGCCAATGCGATATTTATCAAAATCAGCGCGGCGTTAATTTTTTTTATCATTTTCTAAATCCGCCGTTTGGCATTTGTATCCGACAGTTTTGTTTCTCCCCGTATTTTTAGCCTCGTATAAAGCGTCGTCGGCAAGCTTTATAAGTTCGTCTTCAACTAACGAACCGTCGGGGTCAAATTCCACAAAACCTACGCTAACAGTCAAATTCACCTGCGCGGGCGCAGGGAGGTAAAATTTTTCTTTTTCTATCGTCTTTCTTATTTCTTCAAGTATTTTTCCAGCGTGGTAGACGTCTGAGTGCATAAGAATTACGGCAAACTCTTCCCCGCCGTATCTGGCTATAAAATCCGACTTTCTAAATCTGGCGCGCAATATAAAAGCCAGATGGCTTAAAACTATATCCCCGCTTTGATGACCGTAAGAGTCGTTAATTGTTTTAAAGAAATCTATGTCTATAATCGCCAAGGTAAGCGGAACGCCCGTCGCTTTGGCGCGGCGCATTTCTTCTCTAAGCCTTTCTTTAAAAAATTTGTGCGTGTAAAGCCCCGTAAGACCGTCCGTAATCGACAAAAGACGGAGCTGATTGTAAAGATAATAATTGTTTAAAAACTCGCTTATTATTCCCGACAGCGTTGAAAGAAGCCTTAAATTAGAATCGCAAAAAGCGTTCACCTTAGGCGATACTCCTCTTAAAACGCCCCAGAAATTTCCGTTAAGCTCCACAGGAATAGCTATAACTGACAAATATTTATCCTGCGTCAGCTCAAACCTGTCTTCAGAAGATAAATCCGTTATAATGAGCGGCAGTCCCGTGTTTTTCACATATTGCGCAAAAACGTCCCTTTGGGCGTTTTTTTTGAGCTGCCAAGCGCCGACGCCTATAAACTGTAAAGCCAATTCCGCAGATTTTTCCATAATTTCATTTTCGTCAAGAGAGATTTGGAAAGTTTCAAGCATTCGTCCTACGGTTTGGAAATTTTGTATCTGCTGCGAAATATTTGAAATTCTTTTGCGTCCATTTGCTATTTCGTTTTGAATTACGCTGGTTTCTCGGTCAAGAGTTTCGTATTCTTCGTCCATAGCGTTTTTGGTCGACAGATAAGATTCGCTGTAAAGCTGCAGCGCAAAATAAAAAAAAGCAAGCCACGCGCAAAAATAAGCGACAAACACTTTTTCACGCAAGGCGTCAAAAAAAATCAAAGACAGAATTCCCGCCGTAATAGAAAAAACGGTAAAAAGAGCCGCAGAAATTTTGCCTGAAACAAAATATAAAATAAAAATTAAAAAGGCTATAAGAGGAAAGTAATCCGCAGGGTCTTTCAAAAACTTTGTAATCCAAACTATAAACAACGCCCCCGCCAAAACGGGCAAAGCCGTAGTTGAAAACATATCAAACGCGCTTTTTAATAGTTTAGAATTGTTCATACTGTTTATTATAGCGTTGAATTAATTCGTTTTCAATATTATTCTTTAAATATTTATTTATTATAATAAATTCTTTTTTCCAAGAAGTTCCGATTTTCTTTGAAGGCCATGCAATCCATAAACCGTATTTCCCATCCATAATGCGGCACTCAACCTCAAATTTTTCTTCAAAAATAACGGATGCGAAAGCCTTTATGGTTTTATGGGAAGCTATTGTTTTAAATTTATTGATTTTAAAAGCGGTTTCTGCAGAGGTTTTAGAAATTTTATTCGCTTCTATGTCTTCAAAGAGTTTTTTTGCAAACTCCCTTTGTAAAACGGAAAAATTCTTATAAATTTTACCGCCGCGCGCATATTCTGGGAATGAAACTTTCCCATTTGACAAAGAAACGCCTGAAATTTTAATAGAATTGTTAAAAGTCACCGTATACTCGTCTGCGTTTTTTTCAATATCTGTGATAAAAAGCTCGGCATATACGCAGCAAGCGCAAAACAAAATCGCCGCGCAAAATGTAAAAACTACTTTTATTTTTTGCATAAAAACCCACAAAAAACAGCGCAAAACCCCTCAACTTCCAAGCCTTCGCAAAAAAAACGCTCAATTACCCAAGAAAGTTTAAAAGTTTTCAACATAAAATTTTAACATAAATGGACTTCTCTAAAAACCCGTATATCGCAACGAAAAAATACCCTGCAGGGCAAGCCCGCCGCCTCTTTTAAAAAAAGGGAATTTATCGGGTTTTTAAGAATACAAGAAAAGCGTCTTTTTTAGAATTTTATCGCCAAAACCGACAATTAAAAATTCGGGGAGACAGGACTTGAACCTGCAGCCTCCTGCTCCCAAAGCAGGCGCGATAGCCAATTACGCTACTCCCCGATTAACAATAACCGAATCTTTACAATCTCGTCGGGCAAGCCCGCCGTCCTTTTTACAACAATGAGAATTTATAAAATTTTAGAGACATCTTTTTATAATTTCTTTTGCCTTTTGTAAAGCCATTGCGCGATGGCTTATTCTATTTTTCGTATCCGAAGTAAGTTCGGCAAAAGTTTTATTTTCCTGCGGAATATAAAATATCGGGTCGTATCCGAAACCGTTTGAGCCTGAAATTTTATCGGTTATTATACCAAAAATTTCGCCGCGCGCAAAATGGCATTCGCCTTTAGGGCTTGAAACCGCTATGACGCAGGCAAATTTTGCCGTTCTTTTTTCCTGCGGAACGCCTTTTAACAAAGACAAAAGTTTTTTATTGTTATCTTCGTAAGAGCAATGCTCGCCCGCAAATCTTGCCGAGTACACTCCGGGCGCGCCGTCTAAAAAATCAACTTCAAGCCCCGTGTCGTCTGCAAGAACCCACTTATTAAAAAACAAAGCCGCTTCTCTCGCTTTTTTTGCGGCGTTTTCTTCAAGAGTATATCCGTCTTCTACGGTTTTAGGAAAAGACGGCATATCTGACATTGGAATAAATTTAACGTTTAAATCTTTTAAAACGTCTTTTACTTCTTGCGCTTTATGTTTGTTGCCTGTGGCAATTATCATCTCTGTTATCATATTTACCAAAAACCTCAAAATGCGCATAGCGCCGATTTTTACGTCTTTTTATCATTATAAATAAATTCAAGACAAGGTTTTGCGCCGGGTTTATACGGCAAACGGCAAAGAGGATTGCGGTTATGCCCATTTACTACAGACCGACGCTATTTCTTTTAAATCTCTGGCTCTTGTAAGAATATGCCAAAACGATAATTCTTCAACGCGGTATGTTTTTACTATAATTTTTTCGCCTTGCAGCGCTTCGGTTTTAAAATTAATCGCAATGTTTTTTAGAAATTTTTCCCGTCTTATTTCTTCGGGCGCGCCTTCAACCGCCCACGCCGTAAAGTGCGTGTTGTTGACGTGTCCGTTTAAATCTATATCTTCAAGCCTTGAAACTATTTCAATTTCTGAAACAGGCGAAACTCCGTTAAAGTTCGGCTGTTTTACATCGTTTTCTTTCATAGCTAAAACATATCCGCCGTCTTTATTGAGCAGGTTTTCGGGGGTCTTAACTATTTTGCGTTTTTCCAAATCAAAAACCAGCCACCAGCTTGCCGCAGCCGCGATTTCTTCGCCTTTTTCATTATAAAAAATAAATTCTCTTCGGCTTTTAATTTTATCGCTGAAAGCGTGCCAAGTTTTAACTTGCAAAGTTTCAATTCCTGCCGCTTTGCCTTTTATTTCAAATTCAAGTTTGACTAAAACCCAAGCCGCGCCTTGACGCGCCAAATCTTCCCACCCCGCAGAAAGCGACCGCGCGTCGTTAGCCGCCGCCTGCTGCGCGTAATTTTGCAATGACCACACGGGCAAAAAACCGTCTGAAGCTAACTCGCTGTAGCGGATATTAAAATTTTCAGTAAGCATAAAATCCCCTATTGGGGGTCTCTAAAAAACCCAACGCCGTTAATTAACCTTTATTTATAAAGGGGAGGCGGCGGAACGCCGACGGGGGTTTGCTTTTGTTGTTGCCGTTATGTCTGTCATACAAAACCGATGCGGAGCATCGCCCTGAATTTATTTCAGGGTCTGCTGTTTTTTGTTTTTTCAGCGTCTCTTTCAGTATCTGTTGTTTGCTGTTTTTTTGCGGTTGACGCTTAACGGCAGATTCTGAAATAAATTCGGAAATGACGGACAACTGCGAAAGGCAAAGACGCGGCTTGCATTTTCTTCTTTGAACTGCCGCAAAAAGCGCGGCAATTGCGAACATTATAGGTTTTTAGAGACACCCATATATAATAAAAAAGCTCAGACAGCTAAACGGAGTTGGGAAAAGCATATCTGATAGCAACAGAATTATTAGAATTTCACGCTCTCATTTCAGCAGAGCAAGGTTTAGATATTAAATTAAACAATAATTTTAATAGCCCGTCAAATGACGACAAAGACGAGTCTATTTACAGGCGATAGGCGCTAAGTCGCCGCCGCTGCTCTCTCTCGCAATGGGCTAGGCAATAACTGCGGATGCGTTCAGATTTCATAATAGCTTTTATGCGGCTGCCGCGGCGGCGGAAAACTTTTTTTATATTTACGTTTTTGATATTATCTATTTATGAAAGAAGAAATATTTGACGAATTTTATTCTTACGTAAAACAAAATATTCTGCCGTCTTTTACGCTCGGACAATGCGCGCAATTTAAAGCGTATTTTTGCGAGCTTATAGAATGGAACAAGACGTTCAATTTGATTTCTTTTAAAAGCGAAGAAGCCGTTTTGTATAGACATTTTGCAGACAGTCTCTACGCCATAAAAGCGTTTGACTCTGCGTCTTTCAACTATAATCAGCCTTTGAAAATTGCAGATTTAGGAACGGGTTCAGGTATGCCCGGAATTCCCGTCAAAATCGCCTTGCCTAATGCAAAAATGACTTTGGTTGAATCTATAACGAAGAAATGCGCTTTCCTAGAAAACGTCAATCAAAAACTTTTGCTGAATATGGAAATTTTAAACAAACGCGCCGAAGAAATAGGAAATGATAAACTATACCGCGCTCAATACGACGCCGTCTTGTCAAGAGCCGTAAGCAAACTTTCCCCAAATCTTGAAATATCTATACCTCTTTTAAAAGTCGGAGGATATTTTGCAGTTCACAAAACAAAAAATTCCGCTCAAAGCAAAGAAGAAGGCTTGTATTCGGCGCAAAACGCTTTGCAATGTTTAGGCGCAAAACTTGAAAGAATTATTGATTATAAATTGCCCAGACAAGATTTAGATTATTGCATTTTAATCTTTAAAAAATATAAAGACACGCCGAGTCAGTTTCCCAGAAAAACAGGAACGCCTGAAAAAAAACCGTTGTAAAGCATAGCCGCTTTTGCTGCGGCATTTTTGTAGTAAAAATTAGATTTTACATATATTGCAAAGGACATCCAAATGAAAATGATATGTACAAAATGCGGCAGACAAGACGAACCTGTTACAAAAGGCGGGGGAAGTTGTCTTCTTGAAATAGTTTTATGGTTTATATTCCTAATAATTGCAGCTACGGGTTTCCCTCTATTTTCAATATTGCTTTTAATTCCTATAGCATACACATTGAGCCGTTTTTTTATAAGAAAAAAAGACGTTTGTTCTGCGTGCGGCTCTGAAGATATTATTCCGCTTGACACCCCGATGGCTAAAAAGCTCTTAAAAGATTTAGAAGACGATAAATAAGCCGCGCGGATATTTTACATCTACAAAAGCGCAAGCCTTTATTTCAATTTTAATACATTTCGGAGCTTACTCTATGCGAATAAGGCATTGGTTGCGCATAACCTATACGCAACAATATTGCAGGGTATTCATTATTTATCGTCAGCGTATTTTTAATTTCATTTGCCAAAACTTCAATTTCGCACGGCGGGTTCATATAGGCGTTTGCCAAATTTAATCTTGTCGTTTCTAACAATATTCTTTCCAATGTCCTTCCTAAATCTATCCATTCAAACACCGTATTATTCTTTGTAGTAAATAATAAAAAATGCGACGAAGAGTTTATTTTCTTTAAATCTGCTTTATTTTGCTTGTCAGGTTTTAGATAAGCGCCTACAATTAATTTGCCTAAAAATCTGGCAATTGCAGGAAATCCCATCGCATTATACGCTAACCCGTCCTGCGTCTTTTTTACTTCTCTTTTATTAAACCGCATCCACAATATTAATTCATCTTTGAAATCATTATCATTCATTTGTATTTCATTGCCCCTTAAAATATATTGAGTCAATGAGTTTGCAAAATTTTCGCCGATTTTAGCAAAATATACTTGCGTATTGGGCTGTAAAATAATGTTTTCTAAATATTTTATTGTTTCATCAGGTATTTTTTGATTATTATAAACGCTTCTGTTTGTCTGTCTTTTTTCTATTTGCGAATATAAACTATTTTCCGTTGAGGAAGACGCCTTTACAAGATTTACAATTATCCCCTGCTCATTTTGCGCGGCAATATCGTAATTATACCCCAAATGCCGCGCGGCTATACGCAGGTTTTCTAATGCGCATCCTAAACTTATATACAATTCTCTATTACTTTCATCAACTGCGGGCAGAGATTTTGTAAAATTAGGCAATATCTCAATAGAATTTTCATTTATTTTAAATTTCCATGGCTGCGTATTATGCCCGGACGGCGCTTTAATTGCGTATTGCGCAATATGCAAAAAATCTTTATTGTACTCGCTTGAATCAATATTGCCGCTCATATTTACCTCCATTGTTGAACAAGATATTATAATAAAATTGAATGCAAGAATATACAATGCTATTTATTTTCTTTTTTAGTTCTGTTATCCGTTTTTTTTGTATAATGACATATATGTCAACAAAACTTTCAGAGGCGCGCAATATTTCAAAAAATATAGAGGAGAGATATTTGATTTAACCAGCTACATTAAAACGCATTCCAAAAAAGACGTTTGATTATGTTTTTTTACAATGACTGCGCCCATATAGCTCTCAAAGAAAAGCCATGATGGTTTGCTAGATAAACGAAAACTCTTATTTTGAAACCTCAGACGATTACGAGCTTTTTATAATGAACAGAAATTCTAGCTTGAAAAACTTAAAAATATTGCCTTTGAAATTTTCATAGGGGTGTCTCTAAAAACCTATAATGTCCGTAATTGCCGCAAATTTTACGGCAGTTCAAAGAAGAAAATGAAGGGCGTCCTAAGAGTAAGGACGGACAAATTTTCTGACGCCCAAATGCCGCAGAGACAATGTCTCTCAAGGCGCAAGACAAGGACGGGCGTTAGGGTTTTTAGAGACGCCCCATAGGAGATTGAGATGTCTACAGACAAAAAAAACAATGACGAAACCTATTATATCGTCAGCGGGGGATTTGACCCTATACATGAGGGTCATATCAATTTGATAAAAGCGGCGTCGCAAAAGAGCGACGGCGTTATTATTTTGCTCAATTCGGACGACTGGCTTATACGCAAAAAAGGCAAAAACTTTATGAGCGCAAAAACGCGGAAAATTATTTGCGAAAACATAAAAAGCGTCGTTGACGTTTTAGAGTTTGACGACAGAGACAATTCCGCCTGCGACGGAATAATAAAAGTCCGCAAGAAGTATCCAGACGCGGTTTTAGTGATTGCAAACGGCGGCGACCGCACAAAAGACAATATACCTGAAATTCCCGTGTGCAAAGAACAAAACGTCGTATTGGAATTCGCAGTAGGCGGCGCAGATAAAGCAAACTCTTCGTCGCAGATACTGAAAAAATGGGAAAAGAAAGACGCATAGAGGCAAAAGAGCAAAGAATGCAGCTAAGCGGCTAGGCAACGGCATAAACGACAGCAAAGAATGCGGATAGGCAAAGGCGACGCGGCATAAGCGAATGCCATAATCTGAAGCGGCTAGCCGTTAATTCCCCTTTGGCGTCTCTAAAAACTAAAACGACAATGAAATCAAATAAAAAATTCATCGCCTTATTTTTATCCGCGTTCTTAGCGATAAGCGGGCTTTTTGCCGCGTTCACCCCTTACCCTGCGGTATGGCTTGTAAAACATATTTTCAGTTTAACAAAATATTCTTATCCCGAAAATTATGAAATTTTAAAAAGCAAAGTCGCTGTTGAGCGCGACATAAACTATAACTCGGCTTATCCTAACGGATGCCTTGACGTATTTTATCCGAAAGAAAATAAAAAAGACGAAATTATTTTTTGGGTTCACGGCGGAGGATACGTAGGCGACGACAAAAAGAAAGTAGAACATTATATGACAATGCTTGCCTCAAGCGGATACGTCGTAATAAGCATCAATTACGCGCTTGCCCCTAAATATCATTATCCCGTCCAGCTTAAACAAATAGAAG
>JAISLV010000204.1 GCA_031277075.1 Endomicrobium sp.
AAGCGTCTTGATTTTCTTTTCTCACTATTCCCGTGTCGGTTTTTGCAAAACTAAGCATTTTCATAGGAATATCACCTTAACCCTCTTAGAGTTTCTTGAAGCCGAAGCCCTTATTTTAAATCCCGCAAAAAGTATAAGCGCCAAAATTCCAAGCATCAGCTTTTTTGTATACGCCGATTTATACGCGCCTAAAACGTCAACGTTTGTATGCGAAGCGCCTCCCAAAAACATAGGCCAAACGCAGAAATTTTTGATAATCTTTGCATTGGTGTCTATAACCTGCAAAGAGTTCATTGAATTTACTACGATAATGTTGAGCTTGCCGCTACCGAAGAGGTCTGCGATTACGGGGGAAGAAGTTATAGGCGAATTGCTTGCTCTGACGCTTGCTAGAATTTCAAACTCTTTGCGTCTGGTATTGCTTGAGATAACGCTTATTTTCCCGTTTTCGTCGACTATTACAAAATCTTTCAATTTATCTTTATTAAAATCATACATAGCGGGAGAACCTATTATCCTCTTGCCTTCAGGCACAAACATCTTCCATAAAAGCTCGCCTGCAGGATAGCCTGTTTTCCCCTTAAGCCCTAAAATCATTCCGTTTGCCGAAACGGCAAAGACGTCGCCCATCGAATTGCCCGTTAAATCCGAAATTAACGGCGAAGCGTTGTGCTTAATATTTGACGGAGGCGTAGGTTCGACAAAATAGTTCCACATAATTTCAAACTTCACGGCGTCTATCGCCGTAATATATTGCGGGACGTTTGATTGAACTACCACTTCGGGTATGCCGTCGCCGTTTAAATCGCCTATAGCCGGCGCGCCGGCTATTAAATGGGCTTTGCCCGTTTTTTCAGAAATATCTACGGTTTTTTTCGTCCTTGTTTTCCCGTCAATAAAATAAACTTTTCCCACATTGCTTGCCACTACCACCATAGGCGAATAATCTTTTGTGGCGTATAGAACGGGGCTTGCGTATAAAGGACCTTCCACAAATTCGGTATAGCGGTCGTAATCGCTTTCATATCCCACGCCGTAAAGAAAATGAACCGCGCCGTCTTCCGCGCACACTACTATATCCGTCTTGCCGTCGCCGTTTAAATCTGCGACAAGAGGCGTCATTTCAGAAATCACGCCGCCTAAAATTTCCCGCCTTATAATATTTCCGCTCTGCCCGTCGTAAATAAAAAGCATAGAAGAATCCGACACTGTTATAATGTCTACTATCCCGTCGTTATTGACGTCGGCAATCATAGGCGAAGTAAGCCCTGAATTAAATATTTCAATTTGACGCCAAAGCGGCTCGCCGCTTTTTGCGTCCCAGCCGTACATAAAACCCGCTACGTTAAGAAGAACAATATCGTTTTTCCCGTCGCCGTTAAGGTCTCCTACTGCAGGCGTGGCGATAATATCGTATTCTTCGCTGTTTCTTAAAGGAACGTCTTTTCTAAAGTCAGTGTTTACTTCCAAGCTGAGCTTATCGGGCTTTGAATTCATAAGAGACCTTCCCGAACCGCCCGAATATATTAAAAACAGAGAAACCGCAACTACGACTACCGTAAAAATAAGCGAAACGGGCTTCATAATTTTCAAAAGAAAAATATGCTGCTTTGACGGAAGAGAGTAATCTTCGTTTTTTGAATCTACAAACCTAAAAATTGAACGACCTACGGATATTTCGTCGCCGACGTCTATATTCATGCTGTTTAACTGTCCTACTTTAACTCCGTTGACGGCGACGCCGCCCGTGCTTCCGACGTCGGTAATTACAAATTGCGAGCCGTTTAAAGCTATTTTTGCATGCCCTTTTGAAACCGTCATATCGCCGGCTAAAACAATATCGTTTTCTATTCCGCGCGGAGAAAAATGTTCTCTGCCTATAAAAGTGTCGCCGTTTTTAACGGTGAACTTTTTCCCTAAAAATTTTCCGTAAATTCCTAAAAGACTATATTCTTTAACGTCTAAAGGCTGAATATCTGGCGCAAGAACAATGCTGTAAGGTCCCACGCCTATAACGTCGCCTATTTCAAGCTCTTTTTCAGAAATGTTTCTATCGTTGACCTTTGTGCCTATTATGGTGTTTTGGTCTTTGAGAAGATATTTTCCGTTGTCGCCCAAAATAATTGTGCAGTGATGCTCGGAAATATTCTTATCGTTTATCAAAATGTCGTTGCCTTTTTTGCTGCCGATAAAAATTCTGGATTTACGGCGTAAAATATATTCGCCCAAAATCTCTTCTTTTCTCTTCAAAAACAGCCTTGGCATTTTGCGCTCCTTTTATAAATTACAAATAACAATTAATGTATCAGCGGCTTAAAAAACCGCAAGTATATGGATGTCTTGCAAAAACCTTAACGCCAGTCCAAGCCTTGCGCCTTGAGACATTGTCTCTGCGGCATTTGGGCATCAGAAAATTTGTCCGTCCTCGCTCTTAGAACGCTCTTCATTTTCTTCTTTGACCTGCCGCAAAATTTGCGGCAATTACGAACATTATAGGTTTTATGAATAAAGGGTAATTGACGGCTAAAGTTTGAGCGAATATTTCAATGAAAACGGCAAACGAAACGATTACCTTGCCGCTAACAGCGCGGCTATCATCGTCAAGCCCAAACTTATAGTCGCAATAGTGGAAGCGGCAGCCGAATCCGCTCTGCCTCTTTCCCTAAGCCTTGAGACATTGTTAAGTCTTCTTTCTATTCTGTCAATATCGTTTTGCGCTTCGCTTCTTGTTTTAATCATTTCTCTGCGGGCTTTTTCAACTTCGCTTTGCGTCTCAATTTTAAGCTCTTTTTGAGCGACAGTCAGCCTTTTTTCAACTTCTGTTTGCGTTTCTATTTTCGTTTTGTTTATTTCTTTTTGAATATCGCTTGCGGTTTTATTGATACCGCTTTGCGTTTCGTTTTTCGTTTTGTTTATCTCTTTTTGAAGGTCGCTTGCGGTTTTACTGATATCGCTTTGCGTTTCGCTTTTCGTTTTAATTATTTCTTTTTGAAAATCGTTTGGAATTTCCGAAATGCTCTTTTTTATATCTTCAATTTGTTTGTTTATAAATATTATTTCAGGTTTTTCTTTCTGCGCCGCGCCCGCTACGGAAGCGGACAAATCGTCAAGCCTTCTTGATAAATTTACATAGCTTTGCTGAATTTGCTGTAAGTTTCTTTTTATTTCTTCCATTTCCCGAGAAGACGCCGAAGAGGAAGACGCCGCCGAAAGCGAAGCGGTTTTAGATAAAGAATTTATTTTATCCGCAAGTTCGTCAATTTTTTTATTTGACTGATTTATATCTTTTTGCAGCGCTTGGTCAACGGGAGTAACAGGTTTTGACGAATTGAGCTGCTTTGACAACGCTTCTATTTTTCTGTTTAAATCGGCAATTTCAGCGTCGACATATGCCGCGCTTACGCTTTCAGGGGCGGGGGAAGAAGACGATGCTTGCGCCGACGCGGGAACGTTTTTTATCCCGTCAATTTTCTTAGAAAGCGCGTCTAATCTTTTATTGACATTAGATATTTCTTTATCAACATATACAGAATCCGCGCCGCTTGAAGACAAAGAAGAGGCGTCTCTTTTTACAGAATCAAAATTCTTTGCAAGAGCGTCAATTCTTGCGTTTATTTCCCGCAAATCTTTTTCCACGCTGATCATAGAAGACGGAACTTTTGAAGGAGAAGCGCCCGCCGCGCCAACTTGTTTTTGCAGTTCTTTAAATACTTTGGAATTTTTCAAATTTTTGTCTAAAAGCGTCGGCATATTCGGGTCTAATTCGTTTATCAAAGCCACAATATCAATTTTTGCCGACGGAGCGCTTGATTCGGCTTTAGCGGACGATTTTGCAAGAGCGTCCACCTTTTTAGACAAACTGTCTAAATCTTGTTTGTTCGCAAATGACCCCTTCCCCAAAGACGACCCTATTTTTGTATCATACTCGTAAAAAGCGGAAAGCAAAGACGCCCTAGAAATAAGCTCGTCTTCAACAAAAAGAGAATCTCCGTGTTTGTTGATAAATTTAGGCATCTTGTCTTTCATTTGACTTATAATTTCGCGTAAAACAGGGTCTTTTACGTCTTTCTTTTCCTGCGCAAAAGACGGATAAGCGTTTAAAAGCAAGAAAGCCGCAATTAGCCAAGACAGAACTTTGTTCATTCTTATTTCCCTCTTTTTTAAAAATAGAAATTTATAGAAACTTTACTTTGTTTATCAAAAATATTTCCCATACCAAGCGCGTAATCTATCTGAAGAAACTTCCCAAAAATCATAAGGTCTATTCCAAAACCTACGGAATACGACAAATTTTCGTTCATAACCTCGCTAACGTCGTAACGTTTTTCTAAAGCGTAAGAATTTACCCCGCCGCGCACGTGAATTCCGTTTAATCCTAAATTATAATCGTCGTAGACGTCAAGATAACTAAATTCTAAACCTACATTTGCCGCTATAGGCTCTTTTTGAACCTGCATTATATCTACAGCCGGCGTTATCTTTATTTTTCTGTTTATGGAAAACTTATTTGAAACGCCGAACTTTGCCGTTATATTTGCATGGTCCGTATTGCCGCCGTCCCATTCCATAGTCGCGCCGTTGCTTATAAACACGCCGAAATTTAAAGTTTCAAAAACATTGTAAATAAGACCCGCGTCTACGTCATAGCCCGACGCCGAGCCTCCTTCTATGCTTTCCATTTTTTCAGTAATATATTTAAACGTAATGCCAGCGTATAAGTTGGTGTTTCCTTCCCACATAGGCGCAGCCAAAGAGAAGAAAACGGCGTTTTGCGTATCGTCGAAATGCCCGTAAATACCGTTTTCATCCGTCATAGAAACATTTTCAAAAGTAGAATTTAAATAACCGACGGCAAAAACTGCGGACTTAAAATACTTTGCAAATTTTGACAGAGGTATGGAAACTGCGGCAAAATTATACGAGGGCGTCATATCCGAAAGTCCTTCCCATTCGTCTGAAGAACCTGAAGTCCCCATCAAAGCCGCGCTGTAATCCTGCACTCTGACAAGCCCTGCGGGATTCCAATATAGAGAACTTGTGTCGTCTGCAAGAGCCGTATACGCGCCGCCCATAGCCAAAGCTCTTGC
This sequence comes from Endomicrobium sp., assembly GCA_031277075.1. Taxonomy (GTDB): domain Bacteria; phylum Elusimicrobiota; class Endomicrobiia; order Endomicrobiales; family Endomicrobiaceae; genus JAISLV01. The sequence continues at coordinate 5,088 of JAISLV010000204.1, forward strand.
GCCGACGCCTTTTTTCAAAAAAGCCGCCCCGCCCGTAGCCGAATACGCGTTTGACGCTAAAATAAAAGTGAGACAAAGGGGAATTGCCTTTAATAATATTTTCATTTTATTTCCTTAATATAGCAAATGATATATATTTTCTTTCTTCTTTAGAACCTTTGGCTTTAATTTCGCAAATATACACGCCGTTGGCAAGATTGTCGCCCGCATAACTCCTAGCATTCCAATCGACTACGTATTCGCCCGCAATTTGTTTTAATGAAGGCACAACGCGGCTCACAAGTTTCCCCGCTCTATCGTAAATATTGACGTCAACTTGGCTGTCTTCGCCGATAGCGTATTTTATTTTAAACGGAACGCCGAGATTAGGATTATAAGGCGAAGGATAGGGCAGAAATTGATACAGTCCTTCGTGCTTTACAGTGTGAAATGTCACCTCTGTAGCGGTAGTCTTTGGCGGATTGTCCGTATCTGAAACCTCAACTTTCAAAGTATATGTGGTATTTAAGCCAAGCTGCGCGTCATTGTATCTGAATTTTACCGTAGCCGAAGAACGTTCCGTATCGTCCGTAGACTTATAAAACGTAGAACTAATGCAAACGCCGCCGTTAAATAAACTCATCTTCACATCATTAGATAATTTAAAGGTCTTATTTGTTTCAATATAAACTTCAATTTCAGGACGCCTTGAAACATATTCTTCGGGCAAAGGTCTAATAATATTGGCAATTACGCCCGCAACAGCTTCAACCGAAATCGTATATGTGCGCCAGTCCCCTTCTGTATTTTGGGCATACCACTCAACATAATATACGGTTGTAGTGTCAAATTGAGGGACTACCGAAAAAGTACCTGAAGACAAATTAGTTTCTGCCGAAGCGCTGCTCCAAATTAAAATATAGGGAATATCGGGGTAATAATCGCTCGGAACTGCGCCCGTAGAAATTCTGTAGTCCACTTGCCTTAAATTTCCCGCGCTGGTTTCTATATTAATGCTGATTGGGGAACCGAGCATTACCTTAGTAGTAGGCGTTGAAAATTGTATTTTATCGCTATTAGGTTCAAATCGGGCTAAAATGCCCGTGTCCATTCTATAATCTAAAGTTTGCAAAGCGTCTGCAAAAACTATTCCGCTGTTTATAGAACTTATATGATTGTATTTGTCATTTTCAGACAAAGTTCCGCCGTTAGACAAAGCCGCGTCGCCTTGAGGCGCGCCTTGCGCAAAAGCGCAGACAGAAAACGTAAAAAGAAAGAATAATAAAACCAATATTTTTGTTTTTATCATTGGAGATTCACCAAAACCAAGATTTTGCTTCTGGTTCCTTTTGAGTTTTCTAAAGCCTTGCCTATAATAGTTCCGGGCTGAGGGGCAAGCGCCTTCATAGCATATCCGGGGCTAGACGAAGCCACAAGCAAATCCCCGCGCTTTATATCCCCGTTTTCATTAGAAACGTTGACGGGAACTTTGCCGACTAAAGCTAATTTATATCCTTTTTCTGAAGAATTAAGCACTATCCCCGGCTCGGTAGAAATAACCCCCGCAACTTTAGCGTCATTAGGGTACTTAGACCTTTCAATATACCCGTCGCGAGAATCGGAAATAACAACCACTTCCCCCGGCTCCAAAAGGTCGGAAGACGGGTAGATTTCGGCAAGGTCGGCGGCATATTCAATAGCAGTATAAGTGGCATAAATAACTTGTGCTTTAATATTACCACTTACTATCATAGTAGGCTCATTGGAGCCTGTTGTTCCATATGTTAATGTAACGTTGCTTCCACTGTTGCCTATCGTAACAGCAGAAGTTATATAAACTAAGCTAAACGTAGCAGTGCTTGTAAAAGACGCCGTAGAAGTTATAGTCAAATTGTTCATCGTATAGCCTAAATTAGAATTCAAAGCTCCTGCTCCTTGTGCATATGTCGCAGATGTCGCCCATACTGCCGTGCTTGC
>JAISLV010000036.1 GCA_031277075.1 Endomicrobium sp.
GCGCAATATGCAGGCAAATTTAGACAAAACAAAAGACATTATCTTTTCAGGCGCAATTTTGCTTTCTTTGGTAGATAAAGGGCTTAGCCGAGAAGCCGCTTACGCGCTTGCGCAGGCGGCGGCTTTTGACGCCAGAGAAAATAAAATTTCTATGGAAGAAGCCTGTCTAAAAAATTCAGAAATAAAAAAATATTTAACCGCCGCAGAAATCAAAAGAGACTGCGATTTAAAATCCCAATATAAAAATGTAGATTATATTTTTAAAAGAACGTTTAAAACCGTATAGAAAAGTGAATTTTCGCAAAACTGTTAGAGAACAAGATTAAAATTTAGCCGTTTAGCCGTAAATATAAGCGATTTTTTTTGACGCAAAAAAAACGAGACGCTGGCCTCCGCTATACAGCAGTGGCGTCGTCTCGTCTTTAAATAATATATATCATTTATTTTTTTAAATCAAGTAGATTTTTATTTTTTTTAATAATTAAAATTTTTAGTATCTTGCCGCTTAGTTTAAACGCTCTTTCTATTTGGGAAATAGCTTTTTGTTCATTTAACTTCATTCTGTGTAAATTTATTATTAAATTCGGCGATTGTTTTAGGGTGTCTCTAAAAGCCCTAATGCTCGTAATTGCCGTGAATTATGCGGCAGTTCAAAAAAGAAAATGCAGTGCGTCCTAAGAGCAAGGACGGACAAATTTTCTGATGCAGAAATGTCGCAAAAGGCGCGGTAAGAACGGGCATTATGGTTTTTAGTGACGCCCTTTAATGCGGCTCTCAAATTATTTTCAATTGTGCGTCGACTATCGCCTTGCGGAGATTTTATTTCCCATAAAACGCCGTCCATAACAATATCCGGCGTGCGAATGCCTTTTGAGCGGATCGGGCGTAAAAACTCAATATCTTTGCCGAGTTTGTTGAAAAATCTGGCTGTTTCAAGCTCATGAGTTTCAGGGAAAACGCCAAATGGAATAATTGTTTTACCGAACTTTATATTTTTCACAAAAAGATTATAATAAAAAATTGCAACAGTATCAAATGTATTCCTAAAAACCTATCCCCAAGCGTCTTAGTGGAAGGATGAGGGCTTGAGACAATGTTTCTTGCCCGATGGGATTTTGTAATTGCTGTTGCCGTTAAATTCCCCTTTTGACAAAAGGGGTGTCAGCGGAGCTGACGGGGTATCAACCCTTTTGTCTTTCATCGTCAATTGCGTAAAAAGGCAGATTGCTCTTGGCGGGTTTTTGTCAATGTAAAACGCAGCGCGTTTTTGATATAATCTGAGACATATTTTTAATAAAAATATTTGTCATAATGTATCAAAATATGAAATATCAGTTAAACAAGGTTTTAAAATGAAGCGAATGATTTTATCTGATTTTTTAAAAACAAATAGAGATTATTTTGAAGATTATGTTACAAGGAGCGTGTATAATTCTAATGCTATAGAAGGTTCCGCTCTTTCTTACGCCGATACTTACGCTATTGTATTTAAAGACGATTCTTTTAAAATTTCAGCAAAACCAAGAGAAATTTACGAGGCTATAAACCATAAATACGCTTTGAACTTTGTAATAGATAATATCAATAATCCGTTAGACGAACGTTTTATTATAAGCGTTGCAAAAATTATAAATAAAAATATCAATGAAATAGACGGTTTTAGAAATTCCGATGTTTTTATACGCGGCGCCGAGCATATCCCGCCAAAAAAGGAGTTAATTTATAATAAAATGCTTTATTTTATAGACAACTACAACAATGCAAAATACGATTCCATTTTTTCAAAAGTAGCGTTTAATCATATAGAATTTGAAAAAATCCACCCGTTTGCAGATGGAAATGGCAGAACGGGAAGACTGCTTATAAATTACGAATTATTGAGAAATAATATAACGCCGTCTATTATTCCGCTTGAAGATAGAAGCAAATATTTTGAATTTTTGAAAAACTCCGATATATCAGGTTTTGCAGATTATTTGGAAAGTTTATCAAAAGCAGAAAAGCAAAGAATTGATAAGTTTAATATTTAAAATTTAGATTTGATTCGTTACTCATAAAAATGCCCGACGCAAAAAGGCAAAGTAAATTGCTGTAGAAATAGGGGTAACAATGAAACAGCTTCAAGTTCAAGGAGTAAAATTTAGAAAAGTGTTAAGCGGCAGCCAAGATTATATATGTATATCGGATATTGCAAAAAGCTTTGCCACACAATCAGATACAGCGCCTGAAGACTTAGTTAAAAATTGGATAAGAAATAAAAATACTATAGAATTTCTTGGCGTTTGGGAAAAGATAAACAACATAAATTTTAATTCGGTGGAATTTCACCTAATTAAAAATGAAGCGGGAGTAAACAGATTTTTAATGAGCGTAAAGTTATGGGCGCAAAGAACCAGAGCAATAGGGCTGTTTGCAAAAACAGGACGTTACAACAGCGGGACATTTGCTCATTACGATATAGCTTTAGAGTTTGCCAGCTGGTTAAGCCCTGAACTTAAGTTATATATAATCAAAGAATTTCAGCGTTTAAAGCAAATTGAAGCGCAAAGAGCGACGCTTGAATGGAAAACAAGCCGTTTTCTTTCCAAAACAAACTATAAGCTGCAAACTGACGCAATAAAAACAGTTTTATTGCCAAGCATTGAAACCGATAAAAAGTTTTATGATTATCTTGTGTATGCAGAAGAAGCCGATTTAGTAAATTACGCTTTATTTGGAATATCTTCTAAGTTATGGAAAAAGAAGAACCCTAACAGAAAAAAAGATGAAAATATGAGAGATTTTGCAACGCCGATAGAACTTGTAATATTAAGTAATTTAGAACATAAAAACGCCGAGTTAATTAAAAAAGGAATATCTAAAGTAGAACGCTTTCAAATACTTGTCAGGCAAGCAAACGAAGAAAAGAAAATATTTTTAGGTTTAAACAACGCGGCAGACGCGCTGTTAGTTGAAGACAAAAAAGAAGACAATTAAATTTGTCTGCCTAACAGTATGTATATTTTTTATCATAATACAAACAAATATCGGTAAAATAATTTTTTAGAGGAATAAAAATGTCAAATCAAAAACCGAATTATTTTTTAAAAGACGACGGAACTTTTGTAATTGAAAATTATAATAGCGCGCCGTCTTTTGCAAGTTTTTTCCCGGGTATAGCGGGGCTTAAAGGCATTCCTATCTGGGCGTATTACGTCAACAGAGCGCAGGGCGTTTCAACTTTCGGAATTAAAAATAAAAATTACGCAATAATGGAATTTGAACCCGCAAACAAAGCGTTTGGACTTGTTTCAACACTGGGGTTTAGAACTTTTCTTAAAATAACTAAAAATGGTAAAACCTCAAAATACGAGGCGTTTAAAGTTAATCCCAGCTATAGCGTTAAACAGACTATGTATATAACGTCTGCGGATATGTCTATTGAAGAAATTAACGAAACGCTAGGGATAAAAACGACTGTCAGATACTCAACGCTTTCAAACGAGCCTGTCGCGGGACTTTTAAGAGCCGCGACTGTTGAAAACTTGTCAGAAGCGGACATAGACGTTGAAATTATTGACGGAATGCCTAAAATTATTCCCTATTTTATAAGCAGCTGGGCGCAAAAATTTATGAGCGCGACAATTCAGGCGTGGACTACCGTTGACAATTTTGAAAACGGCTTGCCTTTTTACCGTTTAAGAGTGGATACGGCAGACAGCGCGGAAGTTGTTGAAATACGCGAGGGAAACTTTTATTTCGGACGTTTGTCAAACAATAAAAAAGCCGATATTATTATTGACCCCGAAACTGTTTTTGGAAACGATTTGAGCTATGAATATCCGCAGAACTTTTTTTCGGACGTTAAAAAATTCGCATATCCGAAAAAACAATTTGCCGACAATAAATACCCGTGCGCTTTTTCTTATTCAAAAACGAAACTCTCCGCTAAAAAATCGTTCGTCCTTTACTCTATGGCAGGACATATTGACAGCGCGGTTTCTCTAAACGCTTTTTATAAAAAAGCGCAAAGCTCGTATTTTGAAAAGAAAATAGCCGACAATAAAAAACTTATAAATTCTATTACTGACAATATCGCCGCAAAATCGGGGTTAAGTAATTTTGACAATTACGCAAGACAGACTTATCTAGACAATGTTATGCGCGGAGGCTATCCTATAACTTTTAAAGACGGCGATAAAACAGCCTCGTATTACGTCTATTCACGCAAGCACGGCGATTTAGAAAGAGATTACAATGAATTTCATGTTTCGCCCAACTACTATTCTCAAGGAAACGGCAATTTTAGGGACGTAAATCAAAACCGCAGAAAAGATATTTTTTTCAACCCGCAAATTGAAGAAAGCGCGGTAAAAATTTTTTACAATTTAATTCAAATTGACGGAAACAATCCTTTGGTGGTTAAAGGGGCTTATTACGTTATTGACGACAAAAAACCTTATTACAAAGATATCGCCGCTCAAATTGAAAACGCCGCAGATAAGAAAAAACTCGCTGATTTTTTTAAAAAAGGTTTTGAGCCCGGACAGCTTGCGATGTTTTTATCGCGGGAAAAAATAAAATTAAAAATTTCAGACGAAGATTTTATCGCAAAAACCGTAGTAAACGCGCAATGCGTCAACGACGCCGAACACGGCGAGGGGTTTTGGGTAGACCATTGGACGTATAATTTAGATTTGCTTGAAAGTTATCTTGCGATATACCCTGAAAACGAAACCAAAATTCTTTTTAAAGATAAATCTTACGGGTATTATGATTGCGACCATTACGTTGTCGCGCGCGATAAGAAATGCGTTTTAACAGACGGCAAAGCGCGCAGATACGGCGCGGTGGCAAAAAGTAAAGAAAAAACCGAGCTTATAAAATCTCGCAAAGTTGCCCCCAACGCTTTAAGAACAAAAAACGGCAAAGGGGAAATTTATCAAAATACTCTGGCTTCTAAATTTCTTACAATGATAACCGTTAAACTCGCTTCCCTAGACCCCGACGGCATAGGAATAGAAATGGAAAGCGACAAGCCGGGCTGGTATGATTCTTTAAACGGGCTGCCGGGAATATTCGGCTCTTCAACGTGCGAAACTTTTGAACTTAAAAGATTTATGCTCTATTTTAAAGAAGTTTTGTTAAAAAATCCTTCAGCAACCGCGTCTATCCCAGAAGAAACTGCGGAATTTTTAGACGCTCTTAACAAGCTGCTTTCTTTAAAAATTTCAGATTTTGATTTTTGGGATAAATCGGCAAGCCTAAAAGAAGCCTACAGAGACAAAGTTTTTATGGGAATAAAAGGCGGCGAGAAGATTTATGACGCAAAAGAAATACTTTTGTTTTTAGACGCGGGCATAAAAAAAATTAACAGAGGATTAAATAAAGCTATAGAGCCGCAAAGCGGGTTATACTATACGTATTTTAGATACGAAGCGGTCAAATACAAAACGCTTGATTTTAAAAATATAAAAGGTCTGCCTTGCATAAAAGTTTTAAAATTTAAACGCATGCCGCTGGCTTTATTTTTAGAGGGCGAAGTTCATTACTTAAAGTCCGAACAAAATAAAGAGAAAGTTTTAGAACATATCAAAAAACTTAGGGCGAGTTCTCTATACGATAAAAAACTTGGAATGTTTAAAGTAAGTTCTTCTCTTAAAAACGAAAGTTTGGAGATAGGAAGAACCAGAGTTTTTCTGCCGGGCTGGCTTGAAAACGAATCCGTGTTTATGCATATGTCTTACAAATGCCTGCTTGAAATTTTAAAAGCGGGTCTTTACGGCGAATTTTTTAAAGAAATAAAAACGGGCATGGTTTGCTTTACCGACCCGAAAATTTACGGAAGAAGCATTTTGGAAAATTCGTCTTTTATATGTTCTTCGGCTTTCCCCGACGCAAAAAATCACGGAAGAGGTTTTGTAGCCCGTTTGTCGGGTTCAGCCGCAGAGTTTGTAGATATGTGGCTTAGAATGACAGTGGGAGGGAAACCTTTTTCTTTTGAAAATGGGAAACTTGCCTTTGAACTTAAACCCGTTATCAATTCGTCGTTTTTTGACGAGAACGGAAAATTTTCGTTTCAGCTTTTTTGCGATACAAAAACAACGTATATAAACCCGTCAAGAAAAAACACTTACGATAAAGATATGAGTATTAAAAAACTTGAAATATTTTGGAAAGACGGTAAAAAGCAAATTGTCAACGGCAAAACAGTTTTCGGGCAAGACGCCGTTAAAATAAGGCAAGTTTTAGCCAAAGAGATAAAGGCGTATTTTTAGGAATAATACAAAAGGCAAAAGGGCGGCTCTAAATCTTTAAATTCTTTAACGCCTGTTTTTTTGAGGTTTCTATGAAATTTATAAACGTTTCCATAATATTTTTTTTATCGCTGTTTTTTTGTTCTTTGGCGCACTCAAAATACGAGCCGTCAAAAGAAGTTTTGGACGTTATAGCAAATGCGGAAAAATACGATAACTCTCTAATTTACACGCCTCCGCCGCCTTTTAAAATTTACGATAACGGGAGCGTAAATTGGATTGATTATTCAAAATACGGCGAATTTCAAAAAGCGGGAACAGCCGATTATAAATATATAATTAAAGACGAGCAAGGTCTTGCCGCCGCCTCTGGCGAGGGCATTTATCCAAACGTTTTAAGCGTTCAAAATTCTTTGCAGTTTAAACAATTTTTAAAAGATAAAAAATTGAAAGGCGACAAATTTTCTTTTGTGTATTCCGACGATTATCAGGCAAATTTTTATAAATGGGCGGCGAGTAAAGGCGAAGACCCGGGCTTGAAACTCTATTATACGGCTTACGCTTTGGAAAAAGCGGGCAATTTTAAACATGCAGTAAAAGCCTATTACGCCTGTTTGGTTTTTTTTCCTAAAACTGTCGGATATACGCAATGGCAAACGCCATGGTATATCGCGCCTGTTTGCGAAGCGAAAATCAAATATCTAACCGCTGCTTACCCCGAAATCGGCGCGCGTCTTGAAGGCTCAGATATTACGGTTGAAAATTCTTTTGACAACGACGTGAAAAACGACGTTTTTATAATCAATCCCGGTCGCATGGTTTTGGCTAAAGAAGAAGATTTTGTAAGAAAATACGCGGACTTGAAAAAAGAAAATATTAAAAAGGTTTTTGGAACGGGCAAAGTTAAAATTATTCTCTACAATAACGGGCATTTCGCTTTGACTGTCGACGAAAAACCTTATATTGTAAAAGCCGTTTCTTACAGTCCAAGCAAAATAGGGTTGTCGCCTGATTTCGGCACTCTTAACAATGCTAGAGACTGGACTTACGACGATTACAATTCAAACAGAAAAATAGACGCTCCTTTTGACGCTTGGGTTGACGCAAACCGCAACGAAAAAAAGGATAAAAACGAGCCTGTCGTCGGAGATTTCGCTCTGCTTAAAGAAATGGGGGCAAACTCTATAAGAATATACCATTATTCAGACCTAAATAAAAATTTGTTAAGGCGGGGCTATAAAGAATACGATTTTATGTATTTGATGGGAAATTTCTTGGGAATGTACGCTGTGGATTCAGGCGCAAATTGGTATGCGGGAACGGATTATACCGACGAAGAACATAAAGCCAATATGCTTGAAAGCGTGCGTAAAATGGTTGAAGAATACAAAAACGAGCCTTATATTTTAATGTGGGTTTTAGGCAATGAAAACAATTACGGCGCGATAAGCGACGGGGAAACGCTCGGAAACGGCTGCCGCGCGCAACAGCAGCCTGAAGCGTATTATTCTTTTGTCAACGAATGCGCAAAACTGATTAAATCTTTAGACCCTCATAAAAGACCTGTCGCAATTTGTAACGGCGACGCCTATATGCTTGATTATTGTTCAAAATACGCGCCCGATATTGACGTCTACGGCGCAAACGTCTACAGGGGCGATTACGGTATGGGACAAATATGGCGCGACATTGCAAGACAATATAATAAGCCCGTTTTGATAACCGAGTTTGGCTGCCCCGCTTACGCTAAAGGCTGGAGCGCGGCAAGAATAGAGCAAGGGCAGGCTCTTTACCATAAAAATAATTGGAATGACATAATAAATAATACGGCGGGCGTAGCAGGCGGCGCGGGAAATTCTTTAGGCGGCGTAGTTTTTGAATGGGTAGACGAATGGTGGAAAAGCGGATACGCCTTTGACGCAAACGCCCACGATACCGCTTCGCAGTGGCTAGGACCTTTTTTAGACGGGCGCGCATATGAAGAGTGGTTTGGAATAACAAGTCAAGGCAATGGAAACGATTCGCCTTTTAAAAGGCAATTGAGAAAATCTTATTTTACATACAAGCAGCTTTGGAAAAACAACTAAAAGGGCGTCTTGCAAAAACATATAATGTTCGTAATTGCCGCAAGTTTTGCGGCGGCAGTTCAAAGAAGAAAATGCAAGCCGCGTCCTAAGAGCAAGGACGGACAAATTTTTTGACGCACAAATGCCGCGGAGACAATGTCTCAAGGCGCAAGGCAAAGACGGGCGTTAGGGTTTTTAGAGACGCCCAAAAGTCTATAGCCGCAAAATGTCGGCTCATTCGTTAAAAATGAATTTTTTAGAGATAAACAATCTAAGCAAAATATATACCGTAAAAACTTTTTTTAGCGAAAAAAGATTTCTCGCTTTAGACGGCGTCAGTTTTAGCCTAAAAGAGAGGGAAAGTCTTTCTATTATCGGAAGTTCGGGCTCGGGCAAAACCACGCTTGGGCGCATTATCGCAAAAATCCTTGAATACGACGGCGGGGAAATTAAATTTTACGGCAAAAATATAAACGATTATTCTAGATATGACTTTTCTAAAATCGTTCAAATGATTTTTCAAAACCCTTACGCTTCGCTAAACCCAAAACTGAAAATAAAATCTTCGCTTAGCGAAGCTCTGGATAAAAACTTTCAGGCGGACGCGGCTGAAATAATAGGTCAAACGCTGGTAAAAGTCGGGCTTGAAAGCAGGATATTAAACAATTATCCGCACCAATTTTCTGGCGGGCAAAGACAGAAAATAGCTATAGCGCGGGCTTTGCTCAAAAATCCTAAACTAATTATCGCCGACGAGCCTTTCGCCTCTTTAGACGTTTATTCGCAAAACCAAATAACGTCCATTTTTAAAGATATGATGAAAAGCGGCGTCTCAATAATTCTTATCACGCACGATATTTCAGCCGCAAGACAATTTGCGCAAAGAATGATTGTTATGGACGAGGGCAAAATCGTAAAAGACGATTCCGCCGAAAACGTTTTTAAAGAAAAGGAAAACAAATACATAGCCGATTTAATTTCGGCTGCGGAAATTTAAATGGAACAAATAATAAAAAAAATCGTCGGTTTATCAAAAGGATACGAAGCGTTTGCCGTAGGAGGCTTTGCGCGCGACTTGCTTTTGGGCTTTGCGCCTGCGGACATTGATTTAGCCGTAAATAAAAACGCTTTAAAGTATTCTAAAATACTTGCTAAGGCTTTCAATTCAAAAGTCGTCGCGCTTGACGACGAGAAACAGACCTACAGAATACCTTTAAAAAGCGCGCCTGTTTTAAATATAGACGTATCGCTTATCGTTGGAAAAAACATAATTGAAGATTTAAAAAAACGGGATTTTACGATTAACGCTTTCGCTTTTGACATAAACTATTACGGCGACTATAAAAAACATATCTTAGCTTGCGATAAAACCGCTTTTGCGGATTTAAAATCAAAAACTGTCAGCGCGGTTTCAGACGGCGTTTTTAAAGACGACCCTTTACGAATGCTTAGAGCTTTCCGTTTTTGCGCCGAGCTTAATTTTCAAGTTTCGCAAAAAACTTTGAAGCGAATAAAAAAAAGCGCAAAACTTATTAAACGTTCCGCGCCCGAGAGAATTAAAAACGAATTTTTTAGAATTTTAGCTTGTAAAAATTCCGCAGATATTATAGAGCAAATGAACAAATGCGCTTTGCTTGGCGAAATATTTCCTGAAATTTATAAGATGCAAAAAGCGTCAAAAAAATATTACTATCACCCCGGCGGGCTTTTTGAGCATTCTTTTCTTACTCTGTCCGCAACGGAAAAAATTCTTAACAATTTAAATAAAATTTTCCCCGATAACGCAAAAGAGCTTGAAGAATATTTATCTCAAAAAGGCGCGTATTCGGAAAATATAAACGGAAAAAATCTTTTAAAATTCGCCGCTTTATTCCACGACAACGCAAAGCCCGAAACCGCCGAAAAACAAGGGACAAAAATGCGTTTTTTCGGGCATGAAGAACAAGGCGCGGCTAAATTAAGAGAGATAATGCTCTCGCTTAAAACGAGCAAAAAAGACGCTCAAGACGCCTCGTTTTTGGTTGAAAATCATATGCGCCCTTCAACGCTTACAAAAAATAATGTCGTAACAAAAAGAGCCGCTTTAAAATTTTTTAGAGATGTAAAAAATTTGACGCCAAGTTTGATTATTCTTGCTATGGCAGACTGGCATTCTTATAGGCATTTAAGAATTTTTACCGCTAAAACGTTAAAAAAACAGGAAGAAGCGGCAAAAAAACTTATAGAACAATATTATAAAGTAAAAAACGCAAAACCTTTAAAAAAAGTTATAGACGGAAATATTATAATGAAAAAATTTAAATTAAAACCGGGTCCTTGGATAGGGGATTTAATAAAAGCGGTTGCCGCAAAGCAGCAGGAAGGGAAAATTTCCGATACAAAAGGCGCGTTAAAAGCGGTTTCTGAAAAATTGACACAAGTTAAAAAAAAGTATAAAATTGACCGATAGACCGATACGCTATGCGGTAAAATAATTAAAAGAGTTCAAAGCGGGCGTAGTCCAATGGCAGAATGGAAGCTTCCCAAGCTTCAGACGTGGGTTCGATTCCCATCGCCCGCTTATTAGACGTTTTTGAGGCGTCGTCGGAAAAGGTTGAATTTGGGTGTTTAGCGTCTGGGAAAGGCTTGATTTTTGCTTGTCAATTGTGGTCATAGATATAAATAATGAAATAAAACCTTGCAATCGCGTTCCCAAACGTTTAAATTTTTAAAGCGTTAGACTTTCCAAAAACAAAATTATATGATGCCCCTATTAATATGAAGAAAAATATTGTTTCGCTTATTATTTGCGCGGTTTTTATATTGTCTTCAATGCTGTCTCTATCGTTTATAGTTATTGAAGCCCAACATGATTGCACGGAAGAAAATTGTCCGATATGTCTGCAGATAGAACAGACTATAAACGCGTTAAAACAAACTTCTCAAGTATTATTTGCCGCGCTTGCCGTTCTTTTTTTTGCGGCTTCTTTTATATTTAAAAACCCTTTTCTTCAAAAACTTCATTTTTTTAGGCGTTCCACTTTAATTTCTTTAAAAGTAATAATGAACGATTAAAATCTCTTTTTGAAAGTATTTTTGGTTTAACCGCGCTAAAAATGCGCGGTAATTTTTGCTTTTCAAAGGAGTTTTTATGAAGCGTTTAATTATGGCAGTTCCGTTAATTCTTTTATTTGTTTTTTGTCAGGCTGGCGCGGCAGACAAAAAAATTTCCGTTATAACCACGAATTTTTCCGCATTTGATTTTGTCCGCGAAATTGCAAAAGATAAAGTTGAACTGGTTCAGCTTTTGCCTTTAGGCGCTGAAACCCATTCGTTTGAGCCTACTCCCAAAGATATAGTCAAAATAAAAAAATGCGAAATTTTCATTTATGCCGGCGGTGAAAGCGACGTTTGGGTTGACAAAATATTGAGTTCCATAGACGTAAAAAATAAGCAGATTATCCCTATGATTAAACTTGTGGACGCCGTAGAAGAAGAAATTGTTGAAGGGATGCAAGAAGAAGAGGAAGAGAAAGAAGAAAGCGGCGAAGAAGAAGTTGAATACGACGAACACGTTTGGACTTCCCCAAAGAACGCAAAAATTATAGCGAAAGCCTTGTCGCAAGCGCTTATTAAAGCCGACCCTAAAAATGCCGAATTCTATCGACAAAATACCGACGCCTATATAGAAAAGTTGGACGTATTAGATAAACAATTTGAAGAAATAGTTAAAAATTCAAAACGTAAAACTATAGTTTTTGCCGACAGGTTTCCGTTTAGGTATTTTGCCGACGCTTACGGTTTAAAATATTTTGCGGCTTTTCCCGGCTGTTCAACTGAAACAGAGGCTTCCGCAGGCACTGTCAAATTTTTAATTGACAAGGTAAAAGCCGAAAAAATACCTGTGGTTTTCCACATAGAAATGTCTAATGAAAAAATGGCCGACGTCATATCCGAAGCGACAGGCGCTAAAAAAAGACTGTTTCACGCCTGCCATAACGTTTCAAAAAAAGATTTTAAAGACGGGCTTGGCTATATTGATTTTATGACAAGAAATGCGGAAGTTTTAAAAGAGGCGTTAAATTAAAAATACTGAGCGGAGAATATAAAATGAAAAAAAATATTGCACTGTTGGCGGCAGCTTTAATATTTGCGTCGCAAGCGGCTTTTGCGCAGGAAGACGTTGCAAGCGCGGCGGGAATAAACATATCTGGAGGAGCGACGATAGTTTTGCAAGGTCTTGCGGCTAAAGACAACAATAGAATAGACGCTTCTTATTCTTATGATTTGGAACTTAGCAAAGAA
>JAISLV010000041.1 GCA_031277075.1 Endomicrobium sp.
CGACCCCGTTGAAATAAGCGTTAAAAACTATTCCTTGAGTTTAAGAAAAAAAGAAGCGGATGCAATAGAAGTAGAAATTTAAAATTGTCGTTAAACTTCCAAAATTTCGTCTTGCATAAATTTTCTAAAAGGATAATAAAGTATGAGTAAAAACAAACAGCTGACTATAGCTCTTGCAGGAAATCCAAATTGCGGCAAAAGCACAATTTTTAACGCTTTGACGGGTTCAAACCAGCATGTAGGAAATTACCCCGGCGTAACGGTTGAAAAAAAAGAAGGTTCAAAACAATACAAAGGCTACGATATAACCTTTGTAGACTTGCCCGGCACATACAGCCTTTCGGCTTTTTCAGAAGACGAAGTAGTCGCCAGAGACTTTATTTTAAATTCTCACCCCGACGCCGTAATTCATATTGTAGACGCCTCAAATATGGACAGAAACCTCTACCTTTTCACCCAGCTCTCAGAGCTTGACATACCTTTAATAATAGCGCTCAACATGGTTGACATACTTGAAGGCAAAGGTCTCAAAGCCGACGGCAAAGAGCTTTCGTCTCTGCTTGGCGTGCCTGTGGTTTCAACGGTAGGCAACAAAAAAACAGGCATAAACGATTTGCTAGACGCGATAATTTTAAATTATGAAAACGGCTCTTTTGCAAAGCGGCAAAAAGCCAAAGTTGATTACGGCGACGATATAAAACGCGAAACCGAAACGCTTGAAGCGTTGATTTTAAAAGACGAAGAGCTTTCAAAACTTCCAAAAAATTGGCTTTCAATAAAACTGCTCGACAACGACGCTGCGGCTATAAAAAAAGTTTTGTCGTCTAAAAACGCCGCGCCCATTTTAGCGCAGGTTGAAAAAAGCAGAAAACATCTTGAAAATCATTTCGGAGAAACCGCAGAAACCAAAATCGCAGAATACCGATACGGCTTTACAAATTCCGTAGTAAAAACCGTTGTAAAAGAAACCCAAACAAACAGAAGAGATATTACCGCTTTAATAGACAAGTTCGTGTTAAACAGAGTTTTAGGACTGCCTATTTTTGCGCTTGTAATGTATTTTATTTTTAAGTTCACATTTACGGTTTCAGAACCCGTTGTCGGCTGGTTTGAAACGTTTTTTGAATGGGCGTCGGGCGTAACGGCTTCGGTAATTCCCGAAGGCGCGCTTCAATCTTTAATGGTTGACGGCATAATAGGCGGCGTCGGCGGAGTTTTAGGCTTTTTCCCGTTAGTTCTGTTTATGTTTTTTGCAATCGCGTTTTTTGAAGATTCGGGCTATATGGCAAGAGCCGCTTTTGTTATGGACAGAATTATGAACAAATTCGGTCTTCACGGAAAATCCTTTTTGCCGATGATGATTTCAACAAACGGCTGCGCAGTGCCGGGCTTTATGGCGGCAAGAACGCTAGACTCAAAACGCGACAGATTTATAACGATGTTTGCGGTGTCTTTTATGATATGCGGCGCAAAACTTCCGGTATTTTCTTTATTTATCGCGGCGTTTTTCCCCGAAGGACAAGGCGCAAACGTAATGTTTGTATTTTACGTTTTAAGCGTAATAATAGCTTTAGTTGCGGCTAAAATATTGAGCAAAGCCGTTTTCACCGGCGAACCCGCTCATTTTGTTATGGAACTTCCCCCTTACCATATCCCGACTTTAAGAGGTTTATTTTTGAAAATGTGGGAAAGAGGCTGGCTTTACATAAAGAAAGCGGGAACTATAATAATGTTTATATCAGTTTTGATGTGGGCTGGTTTTACATATCCTGCCGCGCCGGAAAACCCAGACCTTTCCGAAGAAGAAGCCGCCGCAGTGCAGATGGAACAAAGCGTTTTAGGCAGAATTAGCACGGTATTGTCGCCAATTGTAAAACCTATAGGTATGGACGGACCAAAAGCTATAGCTTTAGTAGCGGGACTTGTGGCTAAAGAAGTAGTAGTAAGCACATTGGGAACAATATATTCTTTGGGCGAAATTGACCCCGAAGAAGCCGAACCTTTAAAAGAAAAAATATCTAACGATAAAGATTGGTCGCCTTTAAAAGCCGTAGTGTTTTTAATTTTCTGCCTAATATACGTTCCTTGTATAGCGGCAGTCGCCGTGTTTTACAGGGAAACGGGCTCAAAAATGAAATGGCTTTTACTGCTTGTCGTGGGAAATACCATAGTCGCTTGGATTGCGTCGTTTTTAGTGTTTCAAATAGGAACTCTTTTAAAAATTGGAGTATAAAGCTGCAGGCTGACACAGGGGGACATTATGGTTCAAAGTATTATTGTAGCGGTAATTGTCATAGCGGCGGCGTTTTTTTGTATATTGCATTTTTTAAAAGGCAAATGCAGCTGCTGCGACAGTAAAGACAGTAAAATCAAGCCTTGTTGTTCTGGCTCTGATTGTTCGGATAAAAAATAGAAAGGTAGCGTTACCTTTTAAATAAAAACCACAGGAGGAGTAAAGATGAAAAGAAGTATTGCGGTGTTGGCGTTTTGTGTTTTGATGTTGGGCGGTCAGTCGGCTTTTGCGCAGGAAGACGCGTCAAGCGCGGCGGGAATAAACATATCTGGAGGAGCGACGATAGTTTTGCAAGGTCTTGCGGCTAAAGACAACAATAGAATAGACGCTTCTTATTCTTATGATTTGGAACTTAGCAAAGAA
>JAISLV010000069.1 GCA_031277075.1 Endomicrobium sp.
AAATTTAACTTTATTGAAATCGCGCTTCCATCCGCGCTGTTATATTGTCTGCATTACGCGCTTTTTTATCCTTTACTCTATCTTAGACACAATTTTGTCATTTATACAATAATTTTTGCTTTAAGTATGTCGCTGCTTCCTTTTTTTACTTTTTTCATTTTTGGCTGTTTTGACAAAAAACCTTTTATGGAAAATCTCAAGACGGCGTTTATATGTTGTAAAACAGCTTATTTTACATTTTGGGTTTTATTTATTTTTTCTTTTCTTATTTATGCCGTCAGCTTTATCGCCATAATAACGACAATTTTCACATTGCCTTTTTCTGTAATCCTTTTTATTAATTTATATTGTGAATTAAAAAACTATAATGTGCGTAAAAATCAAAAATCCACGCTTGCAGACAGCATCTCATAAATTATGTGAGACGATGCGTCTCATCTTATAAGCGACAGGCAACCCTTCGCATGTTGCCGTCTCCAGCAAAGCGCAAAGGAACAGCTATGACGACTTCAGAGATTTTATCATAACTTTTATGAGTTTGTCGGCGTAGCGGACATTTGCTAAACATACTTCAAAAATAAAATTTTTTAATAACAAATATAATACTTTAAGAATTAGATGTACCCTCTATGCTTTCATTAAAGTCATATCGCAAGGTTTTAAAGCAAAAAAACGAGACTACAACCGCGCGAGAAGCGTCTCAAATGTAAAGTTTCATTGTTTTATATTTATGCGGCAAGGGATATTAGAGACAATGCAAGCGAAGATGTAAAAAATTATATAAAGGAAATGTTATAATGAATATGGAAATAATAATAGAAAAAGCAAAAAATTCACATTAAATTCAAAGGTTGAATATAAGGGCGGGCGTTAGGGTTTTTAGAGACACCCAATATGGCTAACACTTTAAAACTTTCCTATAAAGAAAAAGACGCGCATCTGAAAACTGCTGAAATACTTAAAAACGGCGGGATTGCGGTTGTGCCTACGGAAACAGTCTACGGGTTTGCCGTAGACGCTTTTAACGTCTCCGCCCAAAAAAGAGTTTATAAACTTAAAGGCAGAAATCAAAAAAAACCTTTAATTGTTATGGCGGCGGATATTGAAAGCGTTAAAACTCTCGTTGAAATACCGCAGAAAGCGTTAAAAATCGCAAAAAAGTTTTGGCCCGGGCAGCTCACTTTAATTTTTCAAACAACTGAACTTGGTAAAATAATATCCGGCGGAAGAAACGATTTGGGCGTTAGAATACCAAATAGCGATTTTATGCTGAAACTTTTAAAAGAAATTAGAACTCCGCTGTTTACCACTTCCGTAAATTCTTCAGGCAAAAAAAGCGCAAAAACATATAAAGACGCTCTCGCTTTTGACGGCGTCGCAGACGTCGTTATAGACGGCGGCAAATGTAAGTTTTCCTTTGAGTCTACAGTCGTAGATATGGTAAAATTCCCTTATTTAATAATCCGCAAAGGCTGTTTAGACACAGACGAAATACTAAAAATGCTTTGAGGTAAAAATGACCGCTTTTAACAAAGATTATTTTTTAGGCGAAGTTTATGAAGTCAACCCGCAAGGCGTAGGCATAAAATTTGCGTCGGTAAAAGTATCGGCTGATTTTCATTATGAAGGAATAGGCGGAAATGTCGGAGATTTTATCGTTATTGAAGGGAAAAATTACGGGTTTCTTGCAAGAATAAACGAAATAACTTTGCAAAACGCTCTCAATGCGGGCGATTTTAATTCTGGCGGGGGCGTTTTCGGCAAAGCGGAACTCTTGCTTACCTTTAAAATATCGCAGCCCGATAAAGCTCAAAAAACGGTTTTTATTTATCCCGCTATAGGCGAAAAAGTTTATTGCTGTTCAAACGAGCAAGTTCAACTCTATGTTCAATCTTTCGGTAAAAACAATAAAGCCGCCGAAGTTTTTGCCGATTTGGGCGTTTTAGTTTCAAACGAAGTAAAATGCAACGTATCTTTAAACGCTTTATTTAAAAGGCATTGCGCGGTGGTTGGAACCACAGGCGGCGGGAAAAGCTGGACGGTATCAAAATTGTTAGAAGAAGTTATAGACAAAACAAACAACAAAATTATTTTGTTTGACGCGACAGGCGAATACAATACTATAAAATCAAAAACTTACGTATTAGGGCAAAACGCGTATTTCCCATACCAAAAACTTACTTTGCAAGATTTGTTTATTTTGCTTCGTCCGTCGGCGCAGAGCCAGCGTTCAACTTTGCTTGAAGCCGCGCGTTCTTTAAAAATCGTCAGGTTGTCGGGCAAAACGGGGACGTATAAAAAAGCTTATATGCAAAGGAAAGAGTATAATTCTTTTTATGAAAAGTTCGTTAAAGAAATAGAAGACAATTCCTGTAATTTTGACATAAACTATCTTGTTCCGCAGCTTAAAGAAGAATGCGTGTCGTATTTCCCTGAAGGCTGGGGAGCCGCCGATGTTAAAATGTATGACATGCAGGCTTCGCTTGTAAATACGATTATCAATATGTTAAATACCAGCGTATTTAACGATTTGTTCGGGTTTAAAAATATCTCTTCGCAAAGCGAGTCAATTATAGACGCCGTAGAAAACTTTTTAACCGACCCGCAAAACCAAATACTGCGTATAAACCTTGAAAATGTTTCGTCGTTATTTTACGCAAAAGAAATTACGGCAAACGCTTTAGGCTCATATCTGCTTGAAAAAGCCCGCAAAAGAGAATTTACAAAAAACCCCTTAATTTTAGTTGTAGACGAAGCGCACCAATTTTTAAATAAAAACGCAGATTACGGCAGCTCGGCAGACGGGGAAAGTTTCCCTTTAAACGCTTTTGATTTGATAGCCAAAGAATGCAGAAAACACGGCGTATTTTTATGTAT
>JAISLV010000107.1 GCA_031277075.1 Endomicrobium sp.
TTCTTTGAACTGCCGTAAAATTTGCGGCAAGTACGAAGATTATAGTTTTTTAGAGACGCCCATTTATTCGTTTATGTGTTCAAAACCCTGATTGAATATTTTTTGTATATGTTCGTCGCAAGGAGAATATATAGCCATTTTCCCCTCTTTTCTGTATTTCACAAGCCGCGCCTGTTTTAAAATTCTCAACTGATGCGAAACGGCGCTTTTTGTGGCGTTTAAAAGAAAAGCCAAATCGCATACGCACATTGGCGATTTGGTTAGAGCCCACAATATTTTTATTCTCGCGCTGTCGCCGAAAACTTTAAAAAATTCCGCCAAATCGTAAAGTTTTTCGTCTTTTGGCATTTGTTTTTTTACTTTATTTACAATACTTGAATTGATAACCGCGCAGTCGCACCTTGGAGCCGTATCTTTAAGCATTTTGCCTCCTTAAAAAACAACGATTGAATAATTGTTCAACTGTATTATAATGAAATACCCGCTATTTGTCAAGCGATCGCCGTAAAACTTTAGAATTATTCTTTGGTATACGGCGCAGATATTGAAGCAAGAAGGATTTTTTTATTTTATTTGGCGGGAGGTTTTTAATTGATCCAAAATTCCATTGACGAATTTTCCTGAATCTTTTGAGGAATATTTTTTGGATATTTCTACAGCTTCGTCTATTATTACGTTTATGGGAGTTTCAGGCATTGCTATAATTTCATATACGGCAACGCGTATAATGTTTCTGTCTACAACCGCCATTCTCTCTATTTCCCAGTTTTTTGCGCTTTGTTTAATTAAAGAGTCTATTTCGCTTTTTTTCTCGCAAACTCCGCAGAACAGTTTTACGGCGAAATTTTTATAAGCGTCGCCCTTAGGAAAATATTCTTCAAAAGCCGCGCAAACAGCGTCGGCTGTCATTTTACAATTGTCAGCAGTATAAAGCATTTGCAAAGAACATTCTCTTGCCTGTCTTCTTGTGCTCATAATATTGGAAACCTTCACAAAAATATTCCCGACTAAGGCAAAATTGTATAAAAAACAAAGAAAAAACACAAACAGTCTAAACGGGCGTCTCTAAAAACCCTAATACCCGTCCGAGTCTGCGCCTTGAGATATTGTCTCTGCGGCATTTGGGCGTCAGAAATTTTGTCCGTCCCTGCTCTTAGGACGCGGCTTGCATTTTCTTCTTTGAACTGCCGCAAAATTTGCGGCAATTACGAACATTATAGGGTTTTGCAAGACGCCCAAATGCGTCTATGCATCCGTTGTTGCCGTGTCGTTGCCTAGCTGCCAAGCCGCTTAGCTGCGTCTTTTGCCCTCTGCGCCCTTATTTCCCTAACGCTTCCAAACTTATTCTTTTAAGTTCGGGGTCAATTTTTAGCACTTTCACTTTAAGAGTGTCGCCGACGGCTACGACTTCATATGGATTTTTTACGAACTTAGAGCTTAACTT
This sequence comes from Endomicrobium sp., assembly GCA_031277075.1. Taxonomy (GTDB): domain Bacteria; phylum Elusimicrobiota; class Endomicrobiia; order Endomicrobiales; family Endomicrobiaceae; genus JAISLV01. The sequence continues at coordinate 1,445 of JAISLV010000107.1, forward strand.
TGAAATATGTATCAGCCCGTCTTGATGAACGCCGATATCCACAAAAGCTCCGAAATTCGTTACATTAGTTACCGTTCCGTCAAGCACCATATTTTCTTTTAAATCGTCTAACGAATTAATATCCGCGCTAAACTCTGCGGTTGAAAAATCTTTTCTTGGGTCAACTCCCGGTTTTTTTAGTTCTTGGATTATGTCGTTTAGAGTTAAAAGCCCCGTGTCGTCTGCGACGTATTTTTTTACGTCTATCCGCTTTATTAAATTTTCGTTTCCTATCAGCTCTGAAACTTCAACGCTTAAATCCGCTGCAATTTTTGAAACTACGGCATAGCTTTCGGGGTGAACGCCAGAATTGTCAAGCGGGTTTAAACCGTTTGGTATTCTCAAAAAACCCGCGCTTTGCTTAAAAGTTTTTTCCCCAAACCCCGCAACGTTCATAAGCTCTTTTTTATCTTTAAAAGAACCGCTTTTCGTTCTGTAATCCACTATTTTTTTTGCGACCGTCTTGCCTATGCCAGAAACGTAAGACAAAAGTTCTATCGAAGCTGAATTTAAGTTCACGCCGACAAAATTCACAGCCGATTCAACCGTAGCGTCAAGCTGCTTTTGAAGCTGAATCTGATTGACGTCGTGCTGATACTGCCCTACGCCTATGGCTTTAGGCTCTATCTTTACAAGTTCCGCCAAAGGGTCTTGCAGGCGGCGAGCTATGCTTATCGCGCCCCTTACGGTGACGTCAAGATTAGGAAATTCCGAAACCGCCAAAGGCGACGCGGAATATACCGACGCCCCAGCCTCGCTTACCGTAACAACTTTTGGAACAATTTTTAATCCCGCGCGTTTTTTTAAAATAGAATTTATAAAAGCAATCGTCTCTTTTGACGCGGTTCCGTTTCCTACGGCGATAAGCTCAACATAATACTCTTCAAGCAAGTCCGTTATAATTTCTTCCGCTTCTTTAGTTCTCAAAGCCGGCTCGTGCGGAAATACGGCGTGATATTCTTTAAAATTCCCATTGGCGTCTATGACGGCTATTTTACATCCCGTCCTAAAACCCGGGTCAACGCCCATTATAACTTTATGACCGGCAGGCGGCGCAATGAGCAAATTCCTTGCATTAGTGGCGAAAACCCCTATAGCTTCGCTGTCTGCGGCTTCCATTTTCGTTAAAAATATTTCAACCTGCAAAGACGGATACAAATGCCTGTCAAAAGCCGTCTGCGCGGACTGAAAAAGCTCCGGGTAAAACAGAGATTTATTATTTCTTGCGACCCTTTTTAAAATCATTTCCACAGCTTGTTCGTCTTCAATTATTATTTTCCAAGTCAAAACGTTTTCTTTGCTGCCGCGCCGAACCGCCAAAAGCCTGTGTCCAGCGACTGTTTTTAAAGACTCGCTGTAATCGTAATACATATCGTATTTTGTTTTCATATTTTCGGCGGCTTTTGTAGCTTTAGAACGGATGCTTCCCGTATTTAAAATAAAATTTCTCAGCATTCCTCTAATATCCGCGTCGTCTGAGAGCTGTTCTGCGACAATATCTATTGCGCCCGCGACCGCTTTATCTATAGAGTCTATGCCTTTTTCGGGGTTCAAAAATTTATTTAAATATTCGGTTCTATTTTCCTTCATTGAAATTTCCTGCTTTAAAATTTCAATGGCAAGAGGCTCCAACCCTGCGGCTTTTGCGACGGTCGCCTTAGTTTGACGCTTGGGTTTGTAAGGAAGATACATATCTTCAAGTTTTGTTTTCTCTTTGCATTCCTCAATCTGCTTTTTTAACTCAACCGTAAGTTTGCCCTGTTCTTCTATGCTTTTAAGAACTGTGTCGCGCCTTGTTTCAAGCTCTATGTAATACTGAAGTTTGTCGGAAATATCTCTGACGTTTATTTCCGTAAGATTTCCCGTTTTCTCTTTCCTATAACGCGATATAAAGGGAACCGTGTCGCCGTCTGAAAGCATCGATACGGTATTTCGGACGCCGCTTTCTGGCAAGTTTAAATCAGACACAAGCCAGCTTATTATTCTTTTTTCCGCGCTCATACTTTGCTCCAATTGCGAGTTGAGAAAGAGAGAAAACGAGCGAATGTTTGTTTTCGCCTTTTCTCCGCTTCCAACCCGCGCTAGTTTAAGCTGTCCATAAAAAAACGAAGTCAGCCCGCAACAGACCGCGAACCAACTCCGTTTTTTGCGAAAATACCATTATTTATTCTTGCCTACAATTTTAAAAACTTTTGTTCCGCAGTCGGGGCATACTCCCGATATGGCTTTCATGCCGTTTTTCATAACTACGTCTTGAGCGTCTTTTACCTCAACTTGTTTTTTACATTTCATACATCTTGCTTCTGCCATTAGAACGTCCTCCTTGAGCAATATTTTTTTAAACGTCTTTATTTATACCCTATTTTACTTATTTTGTAAATAGCCCGCCTTGCGCAGAGAAATTATTTTCTCTTCCAGTCAAGTAAACGGACTTCAACGGTTTTGCCCGCTTCGTTGCCGAAATGTCCTTTGAGAGTTTCGTTAAACCTATTCTGCGCTTCGGTTTCGTAAGTTATGTCTTTTGGGTTTATGGAAAAATTAAAAAATCTCTTCCAAGTGTTTTTTGCGTTATCTGAAATTCTCATACTAACATACCCTAAATACGCAGCGTCGCCCGATTTAACGGAAAAACCGCTTTCAATATAGTTAGTGAAATTTATAACGATACTGTGTTTACCGCCCCAATAATTAACTTCTCCAAACAAATAATATTTTATCAGCGTATAAGTTCCGGGATTTACCACAAAAGAGAGCGTTTCGCCGTTAGCTATGGCAAAAGACGCTCTTTCTCCTTTCTCGTTTTGAAAAATAAAATAATTTATGACGTTAATATCTTTATGGC
>JAISLV010000110.1 GCA_031277075.1 Endomicrobium sp.
TTTGCTTTTTTTAGAAGGCGACCAGTAAAATAAACCGCACGCCGAATACTGCGGGATAAGCGTTTCGTCTTGTAAAGTTAAATTTATTTTATCTATCGGCAAACTGCGCGCCGCCCGCTCGTAATAATCTTTCGGAAGTTCAAAAGAGCGCGAAAGTTCGCAGTTTTCGTCTTCGGCTTCGGCTGATAAAAGACGCTGCAAAAAGTTTTTTGACTGTTCTAGCGCGTCAACCGCTATTGCGGAAACTATCTTAGGCGTATGTTCGCCGTAAGCCGTTTCGTTTTTTGCGAATTCTTCGGAAAGTTTAGCGCCGATAGTAAGAAAAAAAACGCTCTGGGCAACCCATTTTTGCGGAGCGTCTTTTTCATACATAAAATCAAGAGCGCCTTTTGCAAAAGTATCGTAGACTACGGAAGGAACTAAAAATTTTGAATAAAAATGGCAGCTTCTTTGCACGGACTCTTCAAGTTCGGGCGCAAGCTCTGAAGCGTTTGTAAGTTTCTTTATCACGCGGGCGATTTCTCTTACGCGCAAATTGACTTTAAAATTTTTAATTTTTCTCATAGTTTTAAAAACAGCCAAAAAAAGAGAGTTAAGAGTTTAAAACGACGGCAAAACAATCCGCCATTATTTTTTACGCTCCTAACTCCCTCTAAAAACTCGTATTTAACGGATTATCTTCTGCCTAAAGCGACCCTTGCGGCTTTCATGCGTTCGCGTTTTCTCATTTCCCATTCATACACAAGCGGAGCGCAAAGATATATGCTTGAGTAGACGCCGACCACCGTGCCTATGAGCATAATGTAGGCAAACGTATGTATTACTTCGCCGCCTAAAAAGAACAGAATAGCCGCGACGATAAAAACGGTAATTGTGGTCACTATGCTTCTGAGCAAAATTTGATTTATGCTTCTGTTTATTACAGCGGCAAAATCCTGTTTTGCCATAAGTTTTAAATTTTCTCTTATTCTGTCAAACAAAACTATAGTGTCGTTTATTGAAAAACCCGCCACGGTAAGCAAAGCGGCTATCACCGTAATATTTATTTCTTTGTTGACCAAAATCGCAAACCCGAAAGCCACTACGACGTCGTGGATAATGCCTACTACGCCTGATATGCCCCAAAGCGGCGATTTAAACCTTAACGCTATATAAATAATCATTCCCAAAAAAGAGAAGAAAAACGCGTATAAAGCCTGCTTTGAAAGATATTCGCCGACCGTAGGACCTACGTATTCTACTTTTTCAATAGTCATTTGGTTTTGGGGAAAAGCATCGCTTGCAGAAACTTTAACCGCGTTTTCAAATTCTTCCTGAGCGCTGTTTTTCTTCGCTCTGATTATAAAAAGGTTATCCGAACTTTGAAGCTCAAAAGAACCTATTTCTGTCCTTTCAAGCGCGTCTCTTAAATTCTGCATTTCAACTTTCTGGGCAAAAGAGATTTGCATTAAGATTCCGCCCGTAAAATCTATGCCGTAATTCGGGCCGCCTCTGTATATAAAAGCGCCGACGCATATCAAAAACACTATTATGGTAATGACAAAAGATTTATATCTGGCGCCGATAAAATCAATGTTCGTCTCTTTAAAAAATCTCACTTTATTTCTCCTTACAAAATTATATTTTAAATTTTAACAGCAAGTTCTCTTTAAACAAAAATTCGTATATGAGCTTGGTAACGTAAATAGCCGTAAACATGCTGATAAGCAGCCCTATAGTAAGAGTTACGGCAAAACCTCTTATCGGTCCGGTGCCGAACTGAAACAGAAAAATCGCGGCGATTACTGTAGTTAAATTGGAGTCAAAAATAGTCCAAAAAACTTTTTGATAACCAGCGTCTACCGCAACCCTTGCAGTTTTCCCCGCGGCAAGCTCTTCCCTTATTCTTTCAAGTATTAAAACGTTTGCGTCAACCGCCATAGCAAGAGTCAAAGCGATGCCCGCTACGCCCGGAAGAGTGAGAGTAAACTGCGCCGCAGCCATTACCGCCATAAGAATTACAAGATTTAAAAATAAAGCGATATCCGCAATAAGACCCGACCACATATAATAGTACACAAACATAAAAAGCATAACGATTATTACGCCTGAAAAAGCCGCCGTAAAGCCTTTTTTAATTGAATCGTCGCCTAAAGTCGGTCCGACGGTTCTTTCTTCAATTACTCTAACGGGCGCAGGAAGCGCGCCCGCTCTTAAGACCGTAGCTAAAAGCCTTGCGTCTTCAGGGGTAAAACTCCCTTCTATTATCGCTTTGCCGTCTGGTATCCTTGAGCGTATAACAGGAGCGGACTGAACTATGCCGTCAAGAACTATAGCTAAATTTCTCTCTCTGTTCCTTTCGGTTATATCGGCGAAAGCCCTGCCGCCTTCCTTATTAAACTCAATTGAAACTACAGGCTGACCGAATTGTCCGCCAAAATCCACTTTGGCGTTTGTAAGAGCCGCGCCGGTAAGCTCGGCTTTATCTAAAACGTAATAGCCCGTGTCTTCCTTGCTTGAAAAAATGCCCGCGCCTTCGGGCATAAGTTTTTGTATTTCAGGGTAAGACGACGGGTTGACTTCATATTCTTCAGGGGTGATATTTTTTTCTCTTAAAATAGACAAAATATCGTTTGATTCTTTGCTTGTGTTGACGATACGGAATTCAAGCAGAGCAGTTTTGCCTATTAAATTTTTTGCCGCTTTAGGGTCTTTTATGCCCGGCAGCTGCACGACTATCCATTTGTCGCCCTGCTTTGCTATCAAAGGTTCCGACACGCCGAACTGGTCAATTCTGTTTCTAATAATTTCCGTCGCTCTGTCAACGGCGTCTTTAAGTTTCATGTCTTCTTCAAGTTTTGAAGAATCCACTTCAAGCAAAAGATAAGTTCCGCCTTTTAAGTCTAAACCCAATTTTAAGGCTTTTCCCAAAATCGGATTTTTTTCTTTTTCCATAACGGCTTTTTTCTCGTCCGACATTCTTGCCCATTGTAAAGACGGCCAAAGCGCGTAGACAGACCAGCACAAAAGCGCCGCGGTAATCCAAAACTTCCAGTTGATTTTGCCCATTAGAGTAATTTCCTTTCGTTTATAATTAATTCAAAATTACAGCCGAAAAAATTTGCGGCTCTTCTGCTCATAATCATTCTTGACATAAAAATCTCAAAATATTCCATAACCTTTGAAATTTGCGTGTCAATGTCAAGATGAAGAGAGATTATTTTTTTGTCTTTTAAAACTTTTAAATAAGAACGCTCCGCCGCGTAATTTACCCTGTCGTGAATATCGGTCGCGGCAAACGCAGGATTTCTGACCCTTGTTTTATGAACGTCGGATTTGTCCGCCAAAATCAAAGCGGCGGCTATGGCGTTTACTGGGTCGCCTATTTCTTCTTCGTGGTTTCCTATAGCGGAAATTATAAGAGCCGTTTCGTCAGGCGTAGCGCCCATATCTTTTAAAATACGCATTGCAATTAAAGCCGCGCTTTGCCCGTGATCGTTTCTATTGACGACGTTTCCTATATCGTGCAGCCAGCCCGC
>JAISLV010000170.1 GCA_031277075.1 Endomicrobium sp.
TTGGGAAGTTATACAGTAGCGTGGTTTGGAATGAGAATAAACACTTTTGCAAATTCACGCACGGCTTTTGCGAGTTTAAAAGGCAAACCTTTCCCGTGCTACGCCGTTCCTTTGAGAGCGGGTATGAGTATCGGAATGCTTCTTATAAGCATTGAACTTACGATAATGCTTATAATTTTGCTTTTTATTCCCAGAGATTTCGCGGGAGCATGCTTTATCGGTTTTGCGATAGGCGAGTCGCTTGGAGCGTCCGTTTTGAGAATTGCCGGCGGCATTTTTACAAAAATCGCCGATATCGGCTCTGACCTCATGAAAATTGTTTTTAATATTAAAGAAGACGACGCAAGAAACCCCGGCGTTATCGCAGACTGCACAGGCGACAATGCAGGCGACTCGGTAGGTCCTACCGCCGACGGTTTTGAAACTTACGGCGTTACGGGCGTGGCTTTGATAACATTTATAGTCTTGGCTGTCAAAGACCCTGTTTTGCAGATTAAACTTTTGGTTTGGATTTTTTTAATGCGTCTTTTAATGCTTATAGCAAGCGCGCTTTCTTACGGCATTAACGCTTTTTTTGCAAAAATAAGATATGCGGCTGCGGACAAAATGAACTATGAAGCTCCTCTTACAAGCCTTGTTTGGATAACTTCAATAGTTTCCATTTTATTTACTTTTATAGTTTCAAAAGTTTTAATAGGCGATTTGGGCGACGGCTCGCTTTGGTGGAAATTGTCTCTTATTATCAGCTGCGGGACTATCGCGGGCGCAGTTATACCTGAAATAGTAAAGATTTTCACCTCTGTAAAAAGCGCTTTTGTGCAAAACGTCGTGGCTTCTTCAAGGCATGGCGGAGCTTCGCTAAATATTTTAGCGGGACTTACGGCGGGCAATTACAGCGCGTATTGGATGGGCATAGCCATAATACTTCTTATGGGCATAGCCTACATTATAAGCTCTTTCGGACTTGCGTCCATTATGCTTGCGCCTGCTGTTTTTGCTTTCGGGCTTGTAGCTTTCGGCTTTTTGGGAATGGGACCTGTTACTATAGCCGTTGACTCTTACGGACCTGTTACGGATAACGCCCAGTCGGTATATGAGCTTTCTTTGATTGAAAATATTCCTAATATAAGCAGTGAAATAGAAAAAGATTACAACTTTAAGCCTGTTTTTGAAAAATCAAAACTTCTGCTTGAAGAAAACGACGGCGCGGGAAACACGTTTAAAGCTACGGCAAAACCTGTTCTTATAGGAACGGCTGTCGTGGGCGCGACAACGATGATATTTTCAATTATATTTATTCTTACTCAAGGTCTTATACCTGAATTGGTGGCAAAACTTTCCATCTTGCATGCGCCTTTCCTTTTGGGTCTTATTGCGGGCGGCGCCGTAATTTATTGGTTCACGGGAGCTTCAAATCATGCCGTAACAAGCGGAGCTTATAAAGCGGTAGAATTCATAAAAGAGAACATTAAACTTGACGGCTCGTCTGAAAAAGCCTCTACCGAAGATTCAAAAAAAGTCGTTGAAATATGCACAAAATACGCGCAAAAAGGTATGATAAATTTGTTCCTCGTCGTATTTTTTACGACTTTATCTTTTGCTTTTGTAGAGCCGTATTTCTTTATAGGCTATCTTATTTCAATAGCTCTCTTTGGATTGTTTCAGGCGATTTTTATGGCAAACGCGGGCGGAGCTTGGGATAACGCGAAGAAATTCGTAGAAGTTGATTTAAGAGAAAAAGGTTCAGAACTTCATCAGGCAAGCGTAGTGGGCGACACCGTAGGCGACCCTTTCAAAGACACGTCTTCTGTAGCTATGAACCCGATAATAAAGTTCACAACGCTTTTTGGACTGCTTGCTTTAGAGCTTGCTTTGGTTCTTGCCAATAAAGGCGCTTTAAATACGATACTTGCCGCAGTATTCTTTGTAGTATCCATAGTATATGTGGTAAAATCGTTCACAGATTTGAGAAACAAATAAATAGGCAGACAAAAAAAGACCGAAGGATAAACCCTTCGGTCTTTTTTTATTGACGATACAAATTCGCTTCTTTAAAAATAATTTACTTAAAGTTTGATTTTTTACTTCCTGCGTTTTACACCTGCCTTGACCGCTTTTTTAAATTTTTGAGATTTATATATATAAAAGAGAGTTAAAAATGGTCGCCAAATAAAGGAGTTTTGTAAAATAGGCGAAAGAAAACACATATTTGCAAAAAAAGCAGCAAAGAAAAAAAATAGCATTAGAGTAAAGATAGTAAGCAAAGAAGGAAGAGAAAGAATAGATGAACAACAAACGGCAGATGCTGAAACAAGTTCAGCATGACAGGCGCGGCAATGATAGGCTTTGCGCCCCATCGCCGTCACCAAAAACCGACGCGAACACGTCGCCTAAAACTGACGCGAACGCGTCACCCAAAACTGACGCGAAGCGTCACCCTGAACTTGTTTCAGGGTCTGCTGTTTGCAGTGTTTCAGGGTCTCTTTCAGGATCTGCCTTTGCTTAGTTGCCTAACTGCTTAATTGGAATGCAAAAACTTGTAAAAAAAGCTCTAATCTGTGCGGTCACAAAAGTGGTCAAGTCAGGTTTTACAGTCCGCGTTTTTTTCGTTAAATGCTTCTCAGCAATTGTTTTGTTCTAAGACCGCGCCTCTAAACATGGCGGGGGACTTGCGTTTGCCGCGCAGATGAGATTATACGCTTTTGATATTTGCAATTATTTTTTCTTTATCGCCGAAATCTTTTTGAGTTACGGCGTCTTTTACGTCGTAAATGTCAATTTTTTCTCTTCTTAAAGCCGATACCGACGCGCCGCAGCCTAAAACTTCGCCTAAATCAGCGGCTATGCTTCTTATATACGTTCCGCTTGAACATTCTATTCTCACGTCAATAGTTCCGTTATTATACGATAAAAGTTTTGCTTCTTTTATAAAAACTTTTCTGGGTTTTCTTTCAACCGTAATGCCTTTCCTTGCAAGTTTATACAATTTTTGCCCATTGTGATTTATAGCGGAATACATCGGCGGCGTTTGAAGAATTTCGCCTTTAAAGCGGTTAAGCTCTTTTTCTATCATATCTTGCGTAATGTCCGAAAAATCTTTTTTTGAAACAATGTTTCCGTCCAAATCGCCCGTATCGGTCACAGTTCCAAGCAAAAAAGAACTCGTATAAACTTTATCTTTTTTCATAAAAGTTTCCTGCATTTTTACGGCTCTGCCCACTAAAATAAGCAAAAGTCCCGTCGCGGCAGGATCTAGCGTTCCGCAATGTCCAGTTTTTTTTACGTTTAAAATGTTTTTTATTTTATGGGCGACGGCAAAAGAAGTGAGACCTGCGGGTTTGTCGATAAGAAGCAACCCTTGAAGGGTTTCCGAAATTTCAGGCATTTATTTTGCCTTTTAAAATCTTTTTTATATATTCAACAGACTGCGAAACATTCTGTTTTAACGAGCAGCCCGCGGCAGTCTTGTGTCCGCCTCCGCCGCAGCGTTTTGCTATGTCTAAAACGTCAAAAGTTTTTATTGAGCGAAAACTGATTTTTGTGGAATTAGCGTCAACTTCTTTAAACAGGCAAGCCGCTTTTACGCCGTTTATTGAAAGCAAAAAATTTATAATCCCTTCAGTTTCGGTTTCCTGCGCGCCGCTTTGCTTAAACATATCCTTCGTAAGAACGGAGTAAGCGAATTGTCCGTTAAAATTAGTTTTGATATTTAAAAGCGCTAGTCCTAACAGCTTTAAACTTCCAAGAGAAACATTGCCGTATACGTTAGCGCAAATCTCTTCGGGTTTAACGCCCGTTTCAAGAAGTTTTGCCGCGGCTGTATGCGCTTGCGCAGTAGTGTTTAACTGCTGAAAACGTCCCGTATCGGTAACGATGCCCGTGTATAAGCAGTCGGCTTCGTCTTTTGTAAGTTTGATTTTCATATACTCAAATAGAGAAAAAACAAGTTCCGCCGTTGAGGAAGCGTTTGGGAACACATAGTTTACGTCGCCAAATGACGTAAACATTGAGTGATGGTCTATATTGATTATTTTTTTAGCCTGCTCTTTTGCGATGATATTTCCCATTCTTGCGAAATCAACGGATTCAAGTATTATAGCGCAGTCAAATTTTTGAGATTGTTTTACAGATTTTTTTATCGTTTTAGAATTTTTCAGAAAAGTTAAAAACGGAGGAACGTCGTCTGCGCAATAAACGGCGGCATTTTTTCCAAGCCTAGTTAAAACCGAACGCAAAGCCAAAGCTGACCCTAAACTGTCGCCGTCGGGTTTAACATGACCTGCAATAAAAAAAGTTTTAGATTTTTTTATTATTTCAGATATAGCTTTTAATTTTTTTAAATCTGTTTTTAATGGTTTCATAGTTAATTAGTTAGATGCATGGACGCGTAGAGGCATAGTAAAACGACAAAGAAACGGCTAGGCAATGACAAAGGCAGGGACGGATATGCGTCAATTCTACTTGCTTTGTTCGTCTTCTATTTTTTTTAGCAGGTCAAAAATTTTTGAAGCCGTTTCATTTGTGTTGTCATAGACAAACACAAGCGTCGGCGTGCGGCGCAAATTTAACCGCATTGCCAGCTCGCGCCTTATTTCTTTAGTTTTGTCTTTTAAAATTTCTGCCGCAGTCTTTTTATCTTCTTCGCTGCCAAAAACCGAATATAATATTTTGCAGTCCTGTAAATCGTCTGTAAGTTTTACGCCCATAATAGTTACAAGCCCGGCGGTTAAATCGCGTATTTCGCGGACAATTTCAGAAACTGTATGCTGTATTAAAGCTCCTACGCGCGTGGAACGTTTATATGAATTCGGCATTGCTAATCCTTTATATTGTAATCATTCCGTTAATCTTATTATATTTCCTGCAAGCGCATTAAAAGAATCTTTAAATTTCTGCACATTATCAAGCATTACTCTTAAAACTTCTCCCGAGCGGTTAATATCGTCTTGCGTGAGTTCAAAAACAGGTTTATTGCATTTTTGGGAAAAAGCGATTAAAGAATTAAAATCTGATATAAAAGCAAGATCATATGGCTGTAAATCTTTTACTGCGCTTTTAAATTTTTCTTCGCTTACAACAAGCCCTTTTTCCCTAAGAGACGGAACAAGTTCCGTATTTGCGGCGACGCGTATTTTGTCAATCCATTCTCTAAACCCTTTAACGGGCTTATTTTTGTTATCTTCCGCATTTGTTCTTCTCGGTCTATAATTTTGCTCAATAATACCTATAAATTTAGGATTACACGCAAGAGGATAATCGGATTGATAGGATTTGATTTGCTCATACCAGTTCGGAATAATTTTGGCTATATTTCTTATGGCAATAAGAGAAAAGAAATCAGGAGCGCAAGGCGAAATAAAATAATCAGACCCCATAAGCAACACTTCGTTTAAACCGCTAAGACTTGGAGCCATATCAATGATGATATAATCTATAGAATGTATTTCGGCAATTCTTCTCAACGCAAAATTCAAATAAACGGGTATATTTCTCATCGCTCTGAAAGCCGTAGTGTTTCCTAACTGCAAAGCTGTTGTTATCGTCGCTGAAAATTCGTCTATCTGTAAGTTACCGGGCAAAATATAAAGATTAGGATTAGACGTTTTTACTATATTTGAAACAGATTGGCTGCTTTCTATAATCATACCTGCTGGAGAATTGATGTGGTCAACTAAAGATTTTATATCGTTGCTGTCTTTTCTTAAATAGAGATTTTCAAAAGCCTCTTCATTTGGAATTGAAAGCGCAAGCGACGTCAAATTGCTTTGCGGGTCGGCGTCGACAATCAAAACCTTTTTGCCTTGCAAGGCTATAGACCACCCTAAATTAAACGTGGTTGTAGTCTTGCTGACGCCTCCTTTATGATTAAATAAAGATATTATTTTTACCATAAACGCCTCTAATAATAACAAATATGCGCTTAGTCCAGTTTTCTGACTACTTTTTCGGTAGTGAAATTTTCAATTATATCGCCCGACTTAATGTCTGTGAAATTTTCAAGTCCTATGCCGCATTCGTATCCTTTTTCAACCTCTTTAACGTCTTCTTTGAACCTGCGAAGCGAAGAAATGTTCCCTTCAAAAACTATGACATTATCTCTTAAAAGCCTGACTTTTGCGCCTCTTAAAATTTTTCCGTCAATTACGGAACAACCAGAAATTATGCCGAAAGAAGATAGCTTAAACACTTGTCTTACAACGGCTTTCCCTAAAATTTTCTCTTTAATGTCAGGGTCTAGCAAGCCTTCCATGGCGGCTTTTACGTCTGCGATTAAATCGTATATTATCCTATAGACGTTTATGCTTACGCCTTCGCTTTCCGCCAGCTTGTCAACGGAAATGTCGGGTCTTAAATTAAAACCGACTATTAAAGCGTCGGAAGCGACGGCTAAAGCCACGTCGGATTCCGTAATTGAGCCTGCGCCTCTATGTATAATTTTAAGACTGATTTCAGAGGTTGAAAGCCTTTCAAGAGCGTCGCACAAAGCGCCAAGCGACCCTTGAACGTCCGCTTTAAGAATTATTCTTAAATCTTTTGTTTTTCCCGCGCTTATATCCTGAAGCGAAAGGTGATGTCTTGGACACAGAGCGTCGGCTTTAACTTTTGCTTTTCTAGATTGCGAAATTTCTCTCGCCTGAGATTCGTGTTCAACTACGACAAATTTGTCGCCTGCTTGCGGAGGCTCGTTTATGCCTAAAACTTCTACGGGAGTGCTTGGCACGGCTTCTTCAAATCTTTTCCCGTGTTCGTCAATCATCGCTCTTATTTTTCCAAATGTAGTGCCGACTACTATATTGTCGCCTACTCTCAAAGTCCCTTTTTGAACAAGCGCCGTAGCGACGGGACCTCTTCTAGAGTCAAGTTTAGCTTCAACAATTATGCCTTCGGCTCTTCTGTCTGGGTCTGCTTTCAGTTCCATCATCTCGGCTCTAAGCAAAATCATATCCAAAAGCGCGTCTATATTAATCTTTTGCTTTGCTGAAATATCCACCATAATTGAATCGCCGCCCCATTCTTCGGGGACGAGACCGTAATTGCTCAATTCCTGCCTTATTCTTTGCGGGTCGGAAGCAGGCAAATCAATTTTATTTACCGCAACTATTATAGGAACATTTGCCGCCTTCGCGTGGTTAATAGCTTCTATAGTCTGCGGCATAACGCCGTCCGCCGCAGACACTACGAGAACTACTATATCGGTAGCCTGCGCGCCGCGGCTGCGCATAGCGGTAAAAGCCTCGTGACCGGGAGTGTCAAGGAAAGTTATATATCCGTCAGTCCTGTTTTTAACTTTATACGCGCCTATATGCTGCGTAATTCCTCCATGTTCGCCTTCAGCTACGCGGCTGTTTCTTATTGAGTCAAGCAGAGAAGTTTTTCCGTGGTCAACATGTCCCATTATGGTTACAACTGGAAAACGCGAACGCAGTTTTGAGGGGTCTTCTTTTTCATCGGACGCTTTTTCTTCGGAATAAATTGAGGAAAGTTTTGCGTCGTATCCGAACTCGTTTGCCAAAAGTATGGCGGTATCCGTATCCATTCTTTGATTGATTGTAGCCATAGACCCCATAGAAAGAAGTTTTTTTAACACGTCGCCGACTTTGAGTTTCATTTTGTCGGCAAGATCTCTTATAGTTATAAGTTCGTTTATTGAAATTGCTCCGATATATTTACTTTCTGGCTTTGTAGATGAACCCGCCGTTTTAGATTCAATTTTAGGCTCGGGCTTTGCCTGCTCGGTTCTTGAGCGGTCAACAAGTTTAGACTGGGATTTGATTTCAGGTTTTATCTCGGACTTATTTTGAAAAACAGGTTTTGGCTGTTCTGGTTGTTTTGGCTGTTCAGGTTTTAAATGCGGCTTTGCTTCAGGTTTGATTTCAGGTTTTACTTCTGTTTTTGCAGGGCTTGCATGTTCAACTTTGATATGCTCCGTCTTAATAGGCTTTAATTGCCCTGCCTTCAAATGTTCAGGTATTGTCTGTTGCTGCGGTTGCTCAGTCATTGTCTGTTTCTCTTCGCCTATATGTTTTGTTATTGCTTTTTTCGGCTGTTTCTTTACGGCGGCTGACGCGGTTTTTTCGTTTTTTGCCTTAACGGTTTTAG
>JAISLV010000181.1 GCA_031277075.1 Endomicrobium sp.
CAAGTTCAGCATGACGGGCAAAGACAATGACGCCTTTCTTTTGTAATACCAGAGTGTTATCATTGAGTATATGCCTTTATCTTTTACAATTGTTGCACCCGTCGCCTGTCACCCTGAATTTATTTCAGGGTCTGCCGTTTGTCTTTTCCTTGTCAATGGGACTGAGGAATTGACCGCTTTTGCCGTCAATTCCCCTTTATTCATAAAGTGGCGTTAGCAGACTTTGTCTGCTGACGGGGTATTTCCGCAGTTGCCGTTGCTTAGCTGCCTAGCCGCTTAGCTGCGTCCTCTTCCACCGTTTATTTGTTTTCGTCAACTACTTCGGCGTCTACTACTTTTTCCGAACCGTCGCCGCCGCTTGCGTTTGCATTGGCGTCGCCTTGCGGCTGGCTTTGCGCTTGCTGCGCCTGTTGAGCCGCTTTATAGACTGCTTCGCCAAGTTTTTGGCTTGCCGTCGTCAATTTTTCTTTAGCGGCTTTTATTGCGGCGGTATCGCTTCCCTTTAGCGTTTCTTTTGTAGCGTTTAATTCTTGTTCTACTTCCGCCCTTTCTTGCGCGCTTATTTTATCGCCGTGTTCTTTAAGGCTTTTTTCTACGGAATATACCAAGTTGTCCGCTTCGTTTCTTGCTTCTATTTCTTCTTTTCTTTTTCCGTCTTCGGCGGCGTATTGTTCCGCTTCTTTTACGTATTTGTCTATGTCGTCTTTTGACAATTTTGTTGACGAGCTTATTTTGATTGACTGCTCTTTGCCCGTGCCTTTGTCTTTTGCGCTGACATGCAGTATGCCGTTAGCGTCTATGTCAAAAGTCACTTCAATTTGAGGAACTCCGCGCGGAGCAGGCGGTATGCCGTCGAGCGTAAATCTGCCGAGCGACAAATTGTCTTTTGCCATAGGACGTTCGCCTTGCAAAACATTGATTTCTACAGCAGGCTGATTGTCTGCCGCAGTTGAAAATATTTGCGAACGTTTTGCAGGAACCGTAGTATTTCTGTCTATAAGCGACGTTCTCACTCCGCCCATCGTTTCTAGTCCGAGCGTCAGCGGGGTTACGTCAAGAAGCAAGATGTCTTTTACGTCGCCCGTTAAAACCGCCGCTTGAACAGCGGCTCCAAAACATACGCATTCCATAGGGTCTATTCCGCGTTCAACTTTTTTACCTATATGCTCTTCAACGAATTTTTGAACTATCGGCATTCTAGTAGGTCCGCCTACAAGAATGATTTTTGTAATTCCTTCAGAGTTAAGTTTTGCATCGCGAATCGCGTTGTCAACCGAAACTTTGCAACGTTCGACAATAGGTCTTACTAAATTTTCAAGCGTGGCTCTTGTAAATTTAAGCGTCAAATGTTTTGGTCCCGAAGCGTCGGCTGTAATAAACGGAAGATTTATATCGGTTTCTAAAACGTTTGACAGTTCAATTTTTGCTTTTTCAGCGGCTTCTTTTAAACGCTGAACCGCCATTTTGTCTTTTCTCAAATCTATGCCGTTTGTCCGTTTAAAATCTTCGGATATATAATCTATCAAGGCATTGTCCATATCTGTTCCGCCAAGCTGCGTGTCGCCCGAAGTTGAAAGAACTTCAAAAGTGCCTTCCGCGCCCATTTCCATAATTGTTACGTCAAGCGTTCCGCCGCCAAGGTCAAACACCAAAATTTTTTGTTCTTTTCCTACTTTGTCAATTCCATATGCAAGCGAAGCCGCCGTCGGCTCGTTGACAAGACGGACGACTTCAAGACCGGCAATTGCGCCCGCGTCTTTTGTAGCTTGTCTTTGATTGTCGTTAAAATAGGCGGGAACGGTAATAACGGCTTTTTCTATTTTTTCGCCAAGATAGCTTTCAGCGTCTTTTTTAATTTTTTGCAAAATAAAAGCCGAAAGCTGCTGCGGCGTAAAGTCTTTGCCGTTTACATTATATTTATAGTCGGTTCCCATTTTTCTTTTAAACGCGCTGATAGTGCCTTCGGGGTTTGTCACCGCTTGTCTTCTTGCAGGCTCGCCCACAAGGAGCTGCCCGTCTTTTGTAAAAGCCACGTAAGACGGAAACGCCTTTCCGCCCAAAGTAGTGCCTTCTGCCGACGGAATTAATGTCGTTTTCCCGCCTTCCATCACCGCCGCCGCCGAATTTGACGTTCCTAAATCTATTCCTATAATTTTAGCCATAATACTTCCTCCTTAAATTTATATTTTATTTCCGTTTAACTGCAATTTCAGATTGAATGCTCCTATATATCATTATTTAAAGGCAGATGCTGAAACGAGTTCAGCATGACGGACAAAACAGACAAAGACAAAAGGCAGATGCTGAAACGAGTTCAGCATGACGGACAAAACAGACAAAGACAAAAGGCAGATGCTGAAACAAGTTCAGCATGACGGACAAATAGAGCAAAGGTCGTTTCCTAGCTACCTAGCTGCGTTTTTTGCTCTTTGCCGTTGTTTTTTGCGACTTTGACTTTTGCGGCGCGTATTAGCCTGCCGTTCATTGTGTAGCCTTTTTGATAAATCTCTAAAATTTTGCCGTCTTCTTCTTGGCTTTCTACTGTGTCTAAAGCCTCGCAAAATTGCGGGTCAAAAGTTTCGCATTTTATTTCTTCAACGCCTTCTTCTTTAAGCATTTTTGAAAATTCTTTTGTCACCATTTCCAAACCGATTATTATATCTTCAACTTTGCCGCCGCTTTTAGCGCTTTTTAAAGCCTGTTCTAAAACGTCGTCTATTGAAATTTGTTTTAGCAGAATTTTCTCTTTGCCCCACTCTAAATAGTCTCTTTTTTCTTTTTCGCTGCGTTTGCGAAAATTTTCAAAATCCGCTTTCAGCCTTAAAAGCTGGTCGTAGACAATTTCGGCTTCTTTCTTTTTTTCTTCAAGAGACTGTCTTAATATTTCAAGTTCCGATATTTTTTCATCTCTGGCAGCCTCTTGGCAGCTTTGTTCTTTAATTTCTTCTTTGTCGCTCAATTTTAACCTCCTTGCAACGGCAAGACGCCGTCATCTCTTTTTAAAAAATTCGTTTAACATTTTAGAAACGGCGTTCACAAGCCCCATCATTTTTTCATATTCCATACGTTTAGGTCCTATTATGCCAAGCACGCCTACGGTTTTGTCGCCGTCTTTATACGTAGTAGTTATCATACTTAAATCTTTTAATTCTTCTATTGAATTTTCAGAGCCGATTTTTACGTTTATGCCGTCTTCTTCAAAATCTTTATTGATAATTTCAATGAGTTTTTCTTTATCTTCGTTTAATTTAATCAAAGATTTTACGGGTTCATAATCGTTAAAATCAGGCATTGTAAGAACTTTCGCCGTCCCGTCTATATAGATGTCGTCTTGAATGCCGAAAAAAATGTTGCCTATCTGCTCTGCAATTTCGTAAATTTCAGATTCGCTTTGCCTAAAAGCTCTTATCTCGCTTACTATTGTAGAGCTTGCCTGCGCAAGAGACACGCCTCTCAATTTTTCGTTTAAAAATTTTCTAAGCCTGCTTATTTGAGCTATCGGCAAATCGGCTTCAACTTGTTTATGTATAACCATTCCCGTATGCGTCAGCAAAACTACTAACAGCTGTTCGGGCGCAATTTGAACAAGCTCTATATTTTTTATCTCGTCAATTTCCGTTTTAGGAGCTAGAACAAAACCCGTGTATTGCGAAAGACCCGACAAAATGCGCGACGTTTCTGAAAGCATAGTTTCTATTTGTTTTGTTTTTTGCTCGTATTCTTTTTTTATGCGCTCTTCTTCTTCTACGGCAAAACGCTGCAGCTTTATAATTGTGTCTACAAATGCGCGATAACCTCTGTCCGTAGGAATTCTGCCCGCCGAAGTGTGAGGATGCGTCAAAAAACCTTCTTCTTCAAGCTCCGCCATTAAATTTCTTACAGTGGCGGGCGAAAGCGTTACGCCGTACTCTTCAATTAAAACATTAGAGCCTACGGGTTTTCCCGTTTTTACATAATGATGAATTATAGCGCTCAATATTTTTTGTTTTCTTTCTTTTAATACTTCAAGCGCTACATATCTCATTTTTTCTCCTAATATTTACGCTTTTGTAAAAATAAACTTCTTAGCTTTCGCCATGCAAAATAATAACGCAAAACTTATTATTAGCGCTCACAAGTTATTAGCACTCATTTTATACAAGCGCTATTTTAACAGGAATGATAAATTTTGTCAAGCGCAATTTTTGCGTTGACAAAAGCTTTCGCAAGTAAAAGATTTGCTCTGCGCGATTTATTGGATTATTATAGTTTTGGATTTTGAATGTCTAAGGGCGGTAAAAAGATTTATATCTGTGATTTTATTTTTCGCAAGAGCGTTCTCTACTGTAGATAAGGCTAACCTTTTAGAGTTATGGCTTTGGCTTATATGCGCTAAGAAAACGTATTTTAAGCTGTCTTTAGCTTTTGAAGCGTTTTTGACGTCTATTATTGCCTGCGCGGCAGCGGCGTTTGACAAATGTCCGTTATCGCTTAAAATCCATTGTTTATTTTCGTAAGGTCTCAAACTTTCTTCAAGCATCGCCGTATCGTAGTTTGACTCTATTGCCAAAATATTGCTGTCTGCTAAATGGGAAACTATATTTTTACAAATTTTTCCAGTATCCGTAACATATCCGATTTTATACTGTTTCCCGCAGGATTGAGAAACAAAAGTAAAACCTAATGTTTTTGAAACTCTTTGGTCTCTATGGTGGACGTAAAAGGGATTAACTTCAATATCGTATACTTTGAAATTCCTAACAAAAGCAATAAGGCGGCAGTCGTCAAGTTTTACGCCGTGTTTTATAAAAGCGTCTTCAAAAACTTCGCCGCAGGACAAAATTTTAACGTTATGTTTCATTAAAAACGACAGCCCCGAAGCGCTTATATGGTCGCCGTGAGCGTGCGTAATAACAGCCGCCGAAATATCCTGCGGTTTTATATTTATCGCCGCAAGACTTTCCGATAAATATTTTGCGCTCACTCCGCAGTCAATTAAAACAACGGCTTCGTCTGAACAAATAACCGCCGCGTTTCCGCTTGAACCGCTTGCTAAAATTGAAAATTTTATCACATATTTCTCAATAAAAAGTATTCGTTATACGGACGCGAATCCGTAATAATTTCTTTTTCAGTCCAGCCTTCAAGCAAAACCGAAACAGAAACTTCCCTGCTTAAAAGAATTTATTGTTTTTGTATCCGCGCTTTTATTAATATCTCTATTTGATTTGCGGTTGGCGGAAGTTTGCCGTCAAGCGATTAACAATAAATTAATTATGGGCGATTTTCTCTATTGCCTTCACGGCTAAATCTACGGCGGCGTCAACGTCTTTTATGTTAAATACTGAAGTCGGCGCGTGAATATATCTTGTTGGAATGCTTAAAATGCCAGTCAAAATACCTTCGCGGTTCATATAAATTTGCGCGCCGTCGGTCATTCCTCCGTCTATTACGTCTAATTGATAGGGAATTTCGTTTTCTTTGGCGGTTTCAATTAAAACTTTTCTCACTTTTTGGGGAACTATCGTTCCGCGTCCGCCGGCTTCTATCATTGTTATCGCAACGCCAGAGCCAAGTTTTAACGCTGAAACTTTTTCTTCAATACCCGGCGTGTCGCCCGCTATAGTAGTGTCTATTACTAAAGCAAAGTCAGGCGAAACTTTAAAAGACGAAGTTTTTGCTCCCTTAAGACCCACTTCTTCCTGCGCCGTCGCGACGCCGTAAATTTGCGCGTCTATATTTGGGGAAAGTTTTTCCATAATTTTAACTAAGGCATAACAGCTTATTCTGTTGTCTGCGGCTTTGCCGTAATATAAATTGCCGTTTAAAACGCCTGCATTAGGTTCAAAAATTATCTGGTCTCCTATGTCTAAGACTTTTAAAACCTCGCCGCGCGACGAAAGACCTATGTCTATAAACATATTTTCAAATTTTAAAGGCTGTCTGGCTTCTTCCGCAGTCATCAAGTGAGGCGGTTTTGTTCCTATAACGCCTTTTATATGTTCGCCTTTTTTATTTATTATCTCAACGCGTTTTGCAGGCAAAATAGAATCGTTTATTCCCCCCACCTTTATAAAATGTATAAACCCTTTTTCTGTAACATGTTTTACAACCAAGCCTATTTCGTCCATGTGGGCTGCTATCATAATTTTTTTAGACGAAGAGCTTCCTTTGCCCTTTTTTGCTATCACATTGCCGAAATTGTCAATTTCAACGCCGTCTGAAACTTTCAAAAGAGCGTCAGTCATAATTTTTGCGGCGTTTTCTTCATATCCTGATATTCCCTCAGACATCAACAAATTTTTAAGTAGCTCTTCCATTTTTGTTTCCTCTAAGGGTGTCACTAAAAACCCTAACGCCCGTCCTTGCCGCGCCTTTTGCGGCATTTCT
>JAISLV010000070.1 GCA_031277075.1 Endomicrobium sp.
TTGCAAGCGGCGTAGGCGCTTTAAGCGGCTTATTTTGGGCGCTTTTAAAAAGCGGCGACCACGTTATATTTTCAGACATAACTTATATAGCCGTCTATCGTCTTTTAAACGAACTTTTCAACAATAAATTTAAAGTTGAAACTAGCATTGTAGACACAAGCGATTTAGAAGCGGTGAAAGCCGCCGTAAGACCAAACACAAAACTTATACATATTGAAACGCCGGGAAACCCGACGTTAAAAATTTCAGACATAGAAGCTATCGCCGAAATTGCCCATAAAAACGGCGCGTTGCTAAGCGTAGATAACACTGTCGCTTCGCCTTTTAATCAAAGACCGCTTGAGCTTGGCGCGGATTTCAGCATTGAAAGCCTTACAAAATATATAAACGGACACGGCGATTCTATGGGCGGAAGCATTAGCGGCAAAAAAGAATATTTAGACATTATACGTTTTCAGTCGCAGGTAAATTTAGGCGCGACGATAAGCCCGTTTAACGCTTGGCTCATTATGAGAGGCGCGGCGACTTTTCCGTTAAGAATGAAACAGCACAATGAAAACGCTCTAAAAGTCGCGCAATTCTTGGAAAGCGCGCCTTTTGTAAGTTTTGTTTCTTATCCGGGTTTAAAAAGCCATAGCGGCTATAAAACGGCTTTAAAACAAATGAACCCCGGCTTTAGCGGCTTGCTTTCTTTCGGTTTAAAAGCAGACCACGACGCGCACAACAAATTTGTAAAAAATTTGCGCGTTATAACTTCGGCGGTATCTTTGGGACACGACGCAAGCCTTATAGCGTTTTTGGGCGAAAAAGACGAAAGACAATATTTGTATCCTAAAGAATTTCACAACGGTTTTTTCAGATTGAGCGTAGGTATAGAAGACGCTGAAGACATTATAACAGACATTGAAAATGCAGCTAAGCGGCTAAGAAGTTAGGCGGCTAGGCAGAGACAAAAACGGATGCATGGACGCATGGTAAAAAAACGCAACTAAGCGGCTAAGAAGTTAGGCAGCTAGGCAGAGACAACGACGGATGCATGGACGCATAGATGTATAGTGTTTCAGGGTCTATTTCAGGGTCTTCCCCACACGTCACCCTGAACTTGTTTCAGGGTCTGCCTTTGGTCGTTTAATGCCAAAATTCAGAAATAAAATTACAGCGGCGATAAAGACAACAGCCTTGAAAAAGCAGCAGATGCTGAAACAAGTTCAGCATGACAGACAACGGACAACGGCAAAAAAGACGCAGCTAAGCAGCTGTGCAGCTAGGGGACGGCAACAGCGATACGGCAAAAAGACACGGCTAAGCGGCGGTAATCATCACCCAAAACTGACGCGAACACGTCGCCCAAAACTGACGCGAACACGTCGCCCAAAACTGACGCGAATGCGTCACCCAAAACTGACGCGAAGCGTCACCCAAAACTGACGCGAATGCGTCACCCTGAACTTGTTTCAGGGTCTCTTTCAGGGTCTATTTCAGTGTCTGCCTTTTTTGTAGTTTTTTGTGGTCTGCCTTTGGTCGTTTAACGCCAAATTCAGAAATAAAATTACAGCGGCGATAAAGACAACAGCATTGAAAAAACAGCAGATGCTGAAACAAGTTCAGCATGACAGACAACAACAGGGTTAGACGGATAACAGAAAATAAAGCAAATGGAGCGGTATGGAGAAAGTATGTTAAAAAAAATAGCGTTTGCCTCTAACGACGGGGTTGTTATAGACCAGCATTTTGGGATGGCCGATATGTTTTACATTTACGAGCTTAAAGATAAAGCGTTTTCTTTAATTGAAAAAAGAAGGTTTGCAAGAAGCTCTCAACGATGTCATAACGACGAAAATTTTGAAAAAGCGTATCAAACCTTAAAAGACTGCGGCGCGGTCTTTAGCGCAAAAATAGGACAAAGCGCGGCAAATTATTTAATTAAAAAGAATATAAGAGTTTTTGAAATAAACGCAAAAATAGAAGACGTATTAGCAAGCGTCTTAGAAACTGACAAAAAAGAATAAACGGAGAGAAAAAATGCGGCGGCATATAAACACAAATTTAATTCATGCAGGAATAAGCGAAGACGAGCTGACGGGCGCTTTAAGCGTGCCTATTTACACTGCGGCGACTTTTAGGCAAAAAGAACTTGGGCAGACAAAAGCAGGCTACGAATACGGACGTTCGGGAAATCCTACAAGAAAAGCGCTGGAAGCCTTAATTGCGGACTTAGAGGAAGGAACTGACGGTTTTGCTTTTGCGTCTGGGCTTGCCGCTATTACGACGATAATGTTTCTTTTTAAAAGCGGCGATAAAATTTTAATATCGCAAAACGTCTACGGCGGAACTTTTAGGATTTTAGATAAGATTTTTAAGAATTTCGGAATTTCTTACGAATTTTCAGACACTTCAAATTTAAAACTGCTCGCTCAAAAATTCTCGCGGGATAAAAGCGTAAAAGGTCTGATAATTGAAAGTCCGGCAAACCCGATATTGTCAATTACCGACATAGCTGGCGCGTCAAAAATCGCAAAAAAACACGATGCGCTTATTATAGTTGACAACACTTTTATGACGCCTTATCTTCAAAAACCGCTTGCGCTTGGCGCAGATATTGTCGTTCACAGCGCGACTAAATATCTTGGCGGACACAGCGACGTTATCGCGGGGCTTGTAGCCGTAAAAAATAAAGAGCTTGCCGAAAAAATCAAATTTTATCAAAACGCCGCAGGAAGCGTTTTACCGCCTATTGATTCGTGGCTTTTGATACGCGGCATAAAAACTCTAGGCGTCCGCCTTGACAGGCACAATGAAAACGCCGAGTATATCGCAAAGTTTTTACAAAATCATAAAGCCGTGTCGGAAATTTATTATCCCGGCTTAAAAAATTCTAAGGGCTACAAAATCCACAAAAAACAGGCGGCAGGCAGCGGCGGCATTATATCTTTTATTTTAAAAGACAACTACGATATAAAACGTTTTTTTGACAGTTTGAAGCTGATAGCTCTTGCGGAAAGTTTGGGCGGCGTAGAATCCTTAGCATGCCACCCCGCAAGTATGACGCACGCAAGCATTCCTAAAGAAATAAGAGACAAGATAGGAATTTCTGAAAAAATGATAAGACTTTCCGTAGGAATAGAAGACAAAAAAGACATAGCGGAAGATTTGGAACAAGCGATAAAGAATGCAGCTAGGCGGCTAAGAAGTTAAGCGGCTAAGCAACAACCTTGCGCTTCAACAAAACACAGCTTTGTCGTTAAATTCCCCTTTTATTAAAAGGGTCGGCGGCGGAACGCCGACGGGGTATTTATTGTTTGTCTTTGTTATTGTCGTACATATACCGCTAGTTGCTGCAAAAGCAAAAACAACACAAATCTAAGTTTAGGAGTTTTTATGAAATATTATAACGATATAAGAGAATTAATCGGCAATACGCCGATAGTGAAATTAAACAATATAGGTTTCCCAAAAGAAATAAATTTATTTGCAAAACTTGAGCTGTTCAATCCGGGCGGAAGCGTTAAAGACCGAATGGGCATGGCGGTCGTTTCCGACGCCGAGAAACGCGGGATTTTAAAGCCCGGCGGCGTTATAGTGGAAACCACCGCCGGAAACGCAGGCATAGGAATAGCTCTTGCCGCTATAGGAAAAGGATATAGAGTTATTTTTACCGTGCCTTTAAAATTTTCGCAGGAAAAACAAGACATTATGCGCGCTTACGGAGCTGAAATAATAAACACTCCCTACGAAGAGGGAATGCAGGGCGCGTTTAAAAAAGCCCGCGAAATTGTAGAGGCGACCCCAAACGCAATATGCCTTGACCAATTTAAAAATCAGGCAAACCCGCAAGCGCACTATGAGCAGACAGGCAAAGAAATATACGAAGATTTAGACGGTAAAATTGACTATCTTGTAGCGGGAGCGGGAAGCGGCGGAACAATATGCGGAGTTTTAAAATATTTAAAAAGCAAAAACAAAAATATTAAAGGCGTTTTAGCCGACCCCATAGGCTCTACTATGGGCGGCGGACAAGAAGGCTGCTATAAAGTTGAAGGAATAGGAAATACTTTTATACCTGAAACTTTTGATAAAACGCTTATAGACGAAGTAATTAAAACCGAAGACGGCGAAGCTTTTGACGAAATAAAAAATCTCGCAAAAAAAGAAGGAATACTTGCAGGCTCTTCCTCAGGGTCTGTTTTAAGCGCGGCAAGAAAAATAGCCGCTAAAATAACAAAGGGAAACATAGCGGTAATTTTTGCCGACAGAGGCGATAGGTATTTGTCTAAAAATATTTACAAATAAAAATTTGGAAATTTTTTGAACCTTTTAATCCGCGCAAAAAGCGCGCCTAAATTTTCCCTTTGTATTTAATTTAATTACAAGGAACAATAATAATGTTAGGAAAAGAAATAAAATCAAACGATATAAAAGTCAGCGCGCTTCACCCTTGTTTTAACGCAGAGGCGCACAACAAATACGGCAGGCTTCATTTGCCCGTAAGCCCGGCTTGCAATATACAATGCAGATTTTGCAAAAGAACTTTTAACAAAACCGAAGACAGACCGGGCGTGGCGTCTGGGATTTTAAAATCGACAGACGCGGTAAAAACCGTTGAAAAAGCGCTTGAGTTATGCCCCGAAATTACAGTCGTTGGAATAGCAGGTCCCGGAGATACGCTTGCAACCGACGACGCCGTCAACTCTTTCGCTCAAGTTCATAAAAAATATCCTCATCTTATAAATTGTTTAAGCACAAACGGTTTATTGCTGCCTAGAAAAGCAAAGAAACTTATTGAAGCGGGAGTAAAAACTATAACTGTTACGGTAAACGCCGTAGACCCGCATACGCTTACAAAAATAGTTTCGCATATATATTATCATGGAGCAAAACTTGAAGGGCTTATAGCGGCGGAAATTTTGATAGGCTCTCAGCTTGAAGGAATAAAAGCGGCAAGCGCGCTTGGAGCGACGATAAAGGTCAACACGGTTTTAATACCGGGCGTAAACAGCGCGCATATTGCAGATATTGCAAAAACGGTTAAAGAGGCGGGCGCTTCAATTTACAATATTATTCCCCTCATAGCGCAAGCCGAGTTTGAAAATCATAAAGTTCCTTCTTGCGACGAGTTAGCCGACGCAAGAAAAGCCGCAAGCGCGTATATGGAAGTTTTTTATCATTGCAAACATTGCCGCGCCGACGCCTGCGGAATACCGGGAAAAAGCGATTTATCGTCTAAACTTTACGATAGGCAAATGGAAACTTTCTCTCACGGATAATATAATGGCGATAAAAATAGCTTTAACTTCAAGCGACGGAAAATTCATAGACAAACATTTTGGGAAATGCGAAAAATTTTTGATTGCGGAATTTAATCCAAAAACAGGCGAATACGAAATAAAAGAAACAAGAGAAATTGAACGTTTATGTTCAGATAACGGGCATACTCAAGCAAAACTTTTAAACGTGATAAAATTGTTGAGCGGCTGCAAATACGTTATAACCGCAAGAATAGGAGTTTGGGTGGCGTCTGAATTAAAATTAAACGGAATTATCCCCATAGAATTTTTTGGAAAAACTAAAGACGCGTTTAAGCAAATGGGTTTTTAGAGACACCCAAATAGCGTCTAGCAAATAAAGGAGCGAATGTAAAATGGCCAAAAAGATTAAACAAATTGCGATTTACGGAAAAGGAGGAATAGGAAAATCTACAACTACGTCAAACATTAGCGCGGCATTGTCTAGGCTTGGCTATAAGGTAATGCAGTTTGGATGCGACCCTAAAAGCGATTCTACAAATACTCTTCGTCTTGGCAAATACATCCCGACTGTTCTTGACACATTAAGAGAAAAACCAAACGTAAAGGCAAGCGAAGTTATTTATACGGGCTTTAACGGAATTTTTTGCGTAGAAGCGGGAGGACCTGCGCCGGGAGTAGGATGCGCGGGAAGAGGAATTACCACAGCCGTCCAGCTTTTTAAACAGCAGCGCGTTTTTGAAGAGCTTGATTTGGATTATGTAATATTTGACGTTTTAGGAGACGTCGTGTGCGGCGGATTTGCCGTGCCGATAAGAGAAGGCATAGCCGAACATGTTTTTACGGTTTCTTCGTCAGATTTTATGGCTGTATACGCGGCAAACAATTTATTTAACGGAATAAAAAAATATTCTAACGCAGGCGGCGCTCTTTTGGGCGGGGTAATAGCAAATTCTATCAATAAGCCATATGCCAAAGACATTATTGACGATTTTGTTTTACAGACGAAAACGCAGGTGGTAGAATACGTGCCGCGTTCCGTTACGGTAACGCAAAGCGAACTTCAAGGGAAAACTACAATTGAAGCCGCTCCCGATTCTGCTCAAGCAAAAATTTATTTAAACCTTGCAAAAAAAATAGCCGAACACGAAGTTTCAAAAACGCCCGAACCTTTAAGCGTATCGGAACTTAGACAGTGGGCGGCAAAATGGGCTGACCATCTGCTAGCTCTTGAAACAGGCACTATGGAAACGCCCGGAGCGGGACTATAATAACGGCTAACAAAGCCGCTAAAGGATAAGCAAAAACGCTTATCAGACGCCTGACAGAAACGCAACAAAATCTCTTGGGTAAAGCAAGCGGGCAGATTTTTTTGAAAAACGCTGCGAATATACCAATAAAAAAACCCGCCGAGTTTAAATCGGCGGGCTTTCTATTTTATATCTCTGTTTATTCTTCGCTAAAAAGCGGCGTAGATAAATATCTTTCGCCTGTATCAGGTAAAATAACCGCTATAGTTTTACCAGCGTTTTCTGGGCGTTTTGCAATTTCGGTAGCCGCGTATAAAGCCGCCCCCGACGATATTCCCACCAGCAAACCTTCGGCTTTTGCCGCCGCCCTGCCCGTTTTAAAAGCGTCTTCGTTTGAAACCGCAATTATCTCGTCGTAAATTTTAGTATTTAAAGTGTCTGGAACAAAGCCCGCTCCTATGCCTTGAATTTTATGAGGACCGGGAGTCCCTTTTGACAAAACCGGCGAATCCGAAGGTTCTACGGCTATAACTTTTATATTCGGATTTTTTGATTTCAAATATTCACCCGCTCCGCTGATAGTTCCGCCAGTTCCTATGCCCGACACAAAAAAATCAATTTTACCGTCTGTATCTTCCCAAATTTCAGGTCCTGTTGTGGCTTTGTGAATAGCGGGATTTGCAGGATTTACAAACTGTCCTGGAGTAAAAGAGTTAGGCGTTTCTTTTGCAAGTTCTTCGGCTTTGGCAATCGCGCCTTTCATGCCTTTTGCGCCTTCGGTAAGAACAAGTTCCGCCCCGTAAGCCTTGAGCAAATTTCTGCGCTCAATACTCATCGTTTCAGGCATTGTAAGAATTATTCTATACCCTCTAGAGGCAGCCACAGCCGCAAGCCCAATGCCAGTATTTCCGCTCGTCGGTTCTATAATTACCGATTCTTTTTTAAGCAGCCCTTTTGCTTCCGCGTCTTCTATCATAGCTTTTGCAATTCTGTCTTTCACGCTTCCTGCGGGATTAAAATACTCTAATTTTCCAATTACTTCAGCTTTAAGCCCGTTGATCTGTTCATAATTTTCTAACCTAAGCAAAGGCGTTTTTCCGATTAAATCAGTAAGTTTGCTATAAACTTTAGACATGCTTCCTCCTTTTTTTGATTACAATACATATATGAAAGATATGATTAATATTACAAAATATTTATCTTTCTGTCAAGCGGCTTTTTGTCAAAGGAGGCGCACTAAAACAAACCTGCCCCGTAGAGTTTAAATACGGGGCTTTAGCAGACGAGCATTATAGGTTTTTAGAGAGACCCTTTATGAATAAAGGGGAATAACGGCAAAGAAAAATACTCAGCTGGCAAACCCGCCGCTCCTAACTGCGTCAGGTTTTTAGAGACAAGTCTGTATCTTTTTTAGTTCCAGCAGTTTTCTTAACAAACGGCAGCGTCAAAATGAGCGCAGATTTTTATCGCGGCGGCGAGTTGACTTGCAAATACGCCGCAATAATCGCTCAAGTTCAATCTAAATATTCGCGCAATGATTTGCTTCTTGTGGGATGCCTTAATTTTCTTATGGCTTTGGCTTCTATTTGTCTTACTCTTTCCCTAGTAACTCCGAACTTTTTTCCGACTTCTTCCAGCGTGCTTGGATAACCGACGCCTATGCCGTATCTTAAACTTATAATTTCGGCTTCTCTGGGAGTGAGAGTATTCAACACTTTTTGCAGCTCAAGCTGCAATCTATACTGTTGTGTTTTTGCAACGGGGCTTGGGCTGTTATGGTCTTCTATAAAATCCTCTAAATGCGAATCTTCTTCCTCGCCTACAGGCGTTGCAAGAGAAACAGGCTCTTGCATCATTTTTAATATTTTTCTTATTCTGTCGGTTGAAAGTTTTAAAGATTTAGCGTATTCTTCTATCGTCGGTTCTCTGCCTATGTCTTGCTGAAATTTCTTTTTAACTTTTGTGAGTTTTGAAATAAGCTCTTTCATGTGTACGGGAATTCGTATTGTTCGGGCTTGGTCTGCGATAGCCCTGTTTATAGACTGCCGTATCCACCACGTCGCGTAAGTTGAAAATTTAAATCCTCTTTTCCACTCGAATTTCTCAACCGCTTTTGACAATCCCAAATTGCCTTCCTGTATTAAATCTGAAAGCTCCAAATTGCTTATTCCGACATGCTTTTTTGCGATTGATACGACAAGCCTGAAATTGGCTTCTATAAGTTTCATTTTGTCGCGGTGTATAACTTCTTCCAACACTCTTATTTTTCTGTCCGTCTCTATCATTTCTTCAGGCGTTATTACAAAACCTTCTTTTAAGCTCGTCTGTTTTGCCAAAAGAGCGGATACTTTTTCAAGCTGTTCTTCCGCGCCGCTTACAGGGCAGCCCGTTTGCTTTTTAAAGTCTCCCGCGGAAAGTTTGCCCGCTTTATAATTTTTATAAAGAGCCTGAACTTTCGCCGTAGAATTTTTATATTTCCTCTCAAATCTTCTGAGTTCGTCTTTTATTTCGTTAAGTTTTTGCGCGATAGTTTTTATCTTATTTATAAGCCTCTTAATTTTATCTTGGTTTAAATTCAGTCCCGTGATAAGAGTTATAACTTCCGAACGCAAATCTTTAATTTTTCCCTCGTGTTTTTCTTTTTCTTTTGCCGATATTGATTTAAGTTTTAATTTTTCTTCGCTGCCGCCGATACTTTTTTCTATCTGGTTGATTTTTTGAACGGCTTTTTTTATCCGCACGCCCATACCGCGAAGCTGCGCCTGAGATTTTCTGCCTCTTGGCATAAGCTCTTTAGGCGTCATCTCCTGCTGGCTGATAAGAGTTTCCCAATTGCGTATTTCTTTTATTATTAGAGGAGATTCTAAGACTATAAATTTAAGTTTTTTTTCATTTTCTCTTATATTTTTTGCAAGCTCTACTTCTACGGTTCTTTCAAGCAAAGGCACTTTAGCCATTTCGCTCAAATACATTCTTACGGGATTTATATCTTCGTCTTCCGTCGTCACTTTTACGGACTGCTCTACGGCTTCGCCCTCTTTTTTCTTAGCTTTGTCGGAAAGATATTCTTTATTGTCAATAACTTTTATGCCCAAATCTTCAAGCGTTACAAAAAAACTGTCAATTTTCTCAGCCTCAAAAGATTTCTGCGGAAGGCTCTTATTTATATCGTCATATGTAAGATAGCCCTGCTCTTTTCCGAAATCTATCAACCCCTGAAAAGTGTCTTTTTTTGCCATATTCATTTACCCGATCCTTTTAACTTCTTCATCAGTTTATTATATTCGTCAATTATAGCGTCGTCTTTGGGAATTTTTCCATCAGCCATTAAAATAATATCTTTTTCAAGCACCACAAGCTTTTGCGTTATTTTTCTTTTTTCAATATCCCTTCAGTTCCTTCTTCTTGTATAAACA
>JAISLV010000232.1 GCA_031277075.1 Endomicrobium sp.
GCCTGAGCATTTGATTTTATACCGCCGCCGCTTATTTTTAAGCCCTCTAAATTTTGACCAAGTGAAGTTACTTTAATAAATCAAAAATGTATTTGAATTTTTTATACTCTTCTCTAATGACATTTGCCGCTTGTTCAAGGCTGATTGAATCTTGCTCATATTCTTTAGTGATTATTAAATAGCAATCTTTATTTGTTTTCGGCTGATATGCGTCTAACAATAAATTTAAACCTTTTTCATCTATGTCACATAGAGGCAGCGAGCATTTTATGCCGCTATTTGGTATGTATAAAAAATAATCTTCAAGTTTTAAAGTGTTGGCAATAAATCTTTTCCTAACGCTCTTATTGGCAAGCTTATCTTTTAATTTTTGCGCTTCCTCGAAGGAATGTGTTAAATCAAACCCATAAGTTATACCTTCTTTAAAAAAAGATATTGCAATTGAGATACGGTGCGCATTTTGTCTGCCAGTTCCAAATCTTACCAAAAACCATTTCTTCCACAAAGAATTGTGTTGGTATAATCCGTATTTTTCAAATTCTTTTAGTTCAGATGAAATGTTTTTTAAAAATGGCAAAATAGTTCTAGAGTAATATTCTCTGCGCGCAGTTAGGTTGGTAATATTGTGAAACGCTTCAGACATTTGTTTGACGTCGTATTTATCTACAATTTTTTCAGGTAAAAGCAAAGGGTGATCTTTTTGATTTCCGCTATATTTCAAATTTAATGCGAAAATTTTCCCTCTGCTGTTAAGAGTTATCTGAAAAGAATAAAAATAAACTTTCTCTTTTAATGGAGCATAATTTGCCGCTTGAAAATCCCTTTTTGAAAAACTTTGAGCAATACAGATTATTTTTATATTGTCCCACTTTATGTCAAAAAAATTTAGTTTTTTCTCAATTTGTTGTCTATAAGTCGGGATTAAAGCAAGATATTGAGCCGCTTGTCCTACAATATGTCTATCTTTACCTTTTTTAAACTCAAGGATATAAGGATTGTGTTTTGCGTCTATTGCAAATATGTCAATCCGTAACCCTTCAATAGACAATTCTTTATATCCAATTTTCAATCCATATGTTTGAAGCGAATTATAAAAAAAATCTCTAATTGCAAACTCATTTATATTTCTTTTGCCTGTCAAAACATCTGGTTTGTCCGTCTTAATCTTTGCGTTGCCTGTATTGGCGCTATTTGTCGTTTTATTTGAAATGTCATTGTATTTTTTCCTTGAAATATCGCCGTTTTTGTCAAGAAAATATAAATATCCTTCTTCTTGTTTGAGTCCGATTTTTATAAGTTTTTCAGGCTTTGAAATCCGTCTGTTTTCCCTTGAGTTTTTCGTTCTTGAAACATCGCCTTCTCTATCAATGAAATACAAATAACCTTTTTCTCTTTTTAAGCCTATTTTGTGAATTTTTTCATCCATTACAACGCCATCCTTAAATATAATTTAATTACTATAAAAAACTGTCAAGAAATCCGTCTGAATGCTTTTGATATGTCTTCCGATGAAAAACCGCGTCTTAAAAAATAGTTGGCGGCGCGGCGGACTTCTCTGGGGTTATCTGCGTTAAAATTTTTAAATTTTATTTTTATGGTCTTTATAATTTGTTCGTATTCTTCTTCTTCGGTTTTTAAAGACGATAAAATTTTGTCCGTCAAATCTTTAGAAATCCCTTTTTTTGCCAATTCAACGCGGATAAAAATCTCGCCTTTACCTTTGCCGAAAAGATATTTAGTGTAGTTTAACGCGTATTTTTCATCGTCAATATATTCCAATTCTTTAAGTCTTGCAATTGCCGCTTTTGAATTATCCTCTTCATAGCCTTTCTGTAAAAGTTTGTCATAAAGAGTTTTTTCGCTGTAAGCGCGCCGCCCGACAAGAGTTAGAGCGTCAAAAATTATTCTATACGTTTTGTCTGCAGATATTGCCTCTTTATAAATATGGTCTGAAATTTCAACGCCTTTATTAAATCCGAATTTAACGATAATATCCGCCGAAAGCAAAATATTTTTGCCGTCGTCAAAAAATACTTCAAAGGTATTTTTTTTATCAGATTTTTTTTCTAATTTTATTATTTTCATCGTCTAATATTCTACAAGTTCGTAATCTCTAACGCCGATACCTAATTCTTGCGCGTATTCTAATTGTATTTCAGGGTCAATATCGGGGTATATTGTTCTAAAAAAGTTCTTGCCGTAAGTTTTGTTTGTCAAATCGTAGCTTGCTTGGTCAACTGCGACGGGGTCTGTCCCTGCCACTATTCCCACGTCGTCCATCAAAGGCTCGTTTTTGACTATGTCAAAACAATCGCAATATTTGCTTATATGATTGACAAAATTAATATATGAGGATTTTTTATCCTTTAACACGCCGTAAGCGTATTCGGCTATCCTTTCTTGCAGACTGTTAGAACCCTCGTTCCAATCAAGTATGAAAACGTTTTTAGGACAGCTTACCAGACACTGACCGCAGCCGACGCATTTATTTTTATTCATTACTATTTTTTTATTTTCAAGCGATAAAGCCTCTTGAGCGCAATTTTTAACGCAAGATCCGCAAGCTATACATTTGGCGTTATGAACATGAGGTTTTGAAGTGTGATGCATGGCAAATTTCCCCGCTTTTGTGCCGCATCCCATGCCTATATTTTTTATAGCTCCGCCAAAACCCGTAGCTTCGTGTCCTTTAAAATGGCTCATAAAGATAAATGAATCGGCTTTTGCTATATCTGCGCCTATTAAAACAGATTTAAAATGTTTTTTATTTATTTCAATTTCAATTTCGTTGTTTCCCCTCAAGCCGTCTGCGATAATTATAGGACATCCGCAGCTTTCAACGCTAAATCCATGCTTATTTGCCACAAGCAAATGATGATAAGCGTCGGCGCGTTTTCCGACGTAAATTGTAGAACAATCGGTTAAATAAGGGAACGCCGTCTTTTCTTTTATTATATCCGCTACGGGTTTTACATACTCAGGCTTAATATAGCCTTTGTTTTTTTCTTCGCCGAAATGAATTTTAACGGCTAAAAAATTTCTTGCTTTAACATGGTAAAAAACCTTTGCGGCTTTTAAAAATTTATAAAGCTCGCCGCGCTTTTTCCAAGGTAAAAAATAAACTTTTGAAGGCATAAAAAGTCTCCTTACTAAATGGGTGTCTCTAAAAACCCTACCGCCCGTCCTTGCCTGAGCC
>JAISLV010000077.1 GCA_031277075.1 Endomicrobium sp.
AGCCGTTCTTAACGCTTAATTGTTATCCTTTTTATTTACTTAAATCTATGTTTTTAAGTGGGTTGATACCCCGTCGGCACAGACAATGTCTGTGCCGCCGCCCCTTTTGCAAAAGGGGACTTTAACGGCAAAGGCAACGGCAAAAGGAGCGGCGGCGGGACGCCGACAGGGTATTTTGAGCAAGGCAGGAGCTAAACAAATGAAAAATTTAACGCGCAGCAAAGACAATGTTCATTTTTTAATAGACGCTCAAAATAAGCCGCGCTTAACGGTAAAGCCCGGAGAGCTTTTTTCGTTAGAAACTATTCGCGCAGACAATATGTATTTAAGCAGAGAAAATCCTAACTTTAAAGACCATGCGCACGTAATGGAAATACAGGCTAACCCTGTTACAGGTCCTGTCTACATTGAAACCGCTCGCGCGGGAGACGTAATTGAAGTGACTATTGAAGATATAACGCTTGCAGACAGCGGCAACGAAGCCTATTGCTCTTATATTCCCGGTCAAGGCGTATTTATGAACCCTTACGCGCCCGAACCTTTTAAAACGCAGACGCGCTGGATTGACGCGTCGGGAAACATTTTAAAAATTCCGCTTGGCAAAAAAGAGTTTTTAACGCCTAAAGAGCCTTTTATAGGCACTATCGCCGTTGCGGCGGCGCAAGAGCGGATATTGTCGTTTTACGCAAACAAAAACATTGTTGGAAACGTGGACTGTCCGCAGATAAAAAAAGGAAGCGTTGTATCAATGCCTGTAAACGTTGACGGCGCGCTGTTGTCTGTGGGCGACTTACACGCAAAACAAGGCGACGGCGAACTTTTGGGCTGCGCGGTTGAAGCGGACGGCAAAGTAACGCTTTCGGTAAAAACTTTAAAACGCGGCGCAAAAAAATATTTCAATTTACCGCAGGTAGACTCAAAAGAATTTATAGGTTCGGTGTGCAGCGTTGACAACAATATAGAAGCTGCAATACGCGGCGCGGCTTTTGACATTATAAAACGCATAGAAACTTGTTGCGCCATACCTTATATTGACGCCTATATTCTTGCGGGACAATGTTTAAAAATACAAATTTGCCAGATGATAGGAAACGCCTGCACGGCGTTTGCCTATATAGAGCGCAAATTATTAGAAAGTTTGCGCGGATAATCGGCGATATTTTGCCGAAAGAGGAGAAAAAAATGAAGAAATTACTTGCGGCGGCAGCCGCGCTGTTTTTTGCGGCGGCAAATGTTTTAGCGGCGGACATTTTGGAAGAAAAACTTGGCGTTAAAGTAAGCGGCGGCGGAACAATTATATTGCAGGCGACTCCTAAATCAAACGACGGCTCTGGTAAAGGGCTGACAGACGAATCATACACTTTTGACTTAAAAGTTGAAAAAGAATTTTCAAACGGAGCAAAGGCGCGCATACACCTTGAAGGCGGAGCAGGCAGAGGATTGAGCCGTTCTGTATCAACTTACAGCTCAATGAACGCAGACGCCGACCCTACGGTAGAAGCGTCTATCAACAACAGTCTTGTAAAAATTACGGAGTTGTGGTATGAGCAGTCAGTATTTGACGGGAAATTTACGTTTACGCTTGGAAAATTAAACAACGGCTCTTATTTTGACACAAATGTCTACGCAAACGACGAAACGTCTCAATTTCTTACAAGCGCGTTTGTATCAAACCAGATAATAGCGTTTCCTGCAAGAAACGGAGCTTTAAGACTAACTTTTTCTCCCGCTGAAATTATAGACGTCACTTACGGCTATTTTGCAAGCAGCGTTGAAAATATGGATACGGGCGGATTTAATATAGCTCAAATAACCCTTAAGCCTATTGAAAACGGCAATTACAGAATATATTATTGGGCTAGCAACTCTGAAAACGGAAAATTTAGACGCGGAAATAAACATGGCGGAAGCGGTTTTGGTCTTAGCTTAGACCAAGCCTTAACAGAAATTGTAGGGCTGTTTGCAAGGTTTGGATACAGCGACCCGAAAGTTTATGAAAGGTCGCTTGAATGGAGTTTTGGAGCGCAGGTTAAAGGGCAAGCATGGAATAGAGAAAATGATAAAATCGGCGCCGCTATAGGACAAATAGCCAATTCGTCAGATTGGTCAAAAGCGACAGGCGGCAAAAAAGGCAGCGAAACGCACGCCGAACTATACTACAGCTATGCGCTAAACGGCAATTTTGCAATTACGCCGGTAATTCAATATTTTGAAAATCCTTCCGCTGGAAACGCCGCGTCGCGCAACAACGTTTTTGTCTACGGCATAAGAACGCAAATAAATTTCTAACATTCCCGCCCTGCCTACCCCCGCCGCTTGCAGCGCGGATTTTCCACGCGGTATTCCGCGCTGCAGGGCTTTAAATCTCCAAAACAAAACCGCTCAAATCCCGTCGCCGCTGCATCCGCGCCAAACCCCGCATTTAGGCGCTGCGGGGCATAACTGTTTCAGCATCTCGTCCGCGCGAAAACGGCAGATGCTGAAACAAGCGGGCGCGCATCCGCGTCCGTTTTAGGCAAAGACAATGCGGTTTTTACAAGTCGCCCTTGCCTGACGTTAAGGCGGCTTGTTTGGCGAGTTTGTCGGCTTCGTCGTTTTTTGAATTTCCCGTATGGCTTTTTATATGACGCCACTCTATCTGAATTGCGCTTTTTTCAACGTAGTCCTTATATTTTTTTGCAAGTTCGTTTTTAGGTTTCCAAACGCCTGTGACAAATTTTTCAATCCCTTCATAATCATAATTTATTCTTATTTTTGAAACTTTATTTTTTTTGCACCAGCTGATAGTTTCTACAACGGATTTCAGTTCTCCGCCAAATTGACGAAACTCCGTATATGCAAGAGTTCCGCACAGCTTTGCTTTTAAAATTTCGCCCAAATAAATTACCGCGCCCCAGCCGACCTTGCCGCCGATAAAAGAACCGTCCACAAAAACCTCGTAAATCCCGCTGTCTGAAGAATAATTTTCACAGCCGTCAACCTTAGCCCAAACCGCATTGACGATTTTTTCAAACGCAGCGACGCTATGTTTGCCGCCTGCGTCTAGCGCGGATACAAATTGTTTTTTGAGAGAATAACTTTTCTTAGACGGTTTATAATAAATAAAAAGTTTGCCGAGCATAACGGAATTTTTTGACAACTCAACTATCGCCAAATAATCGCGAAATGAAGAATCGTCAAAAAAAACGTCAATGCCAAAAACGGCAAACTCTTTTTGAAGTCCGTCAATTCTATTTAGAAGTTCGTCTTTATATAAACTCATAACGTCATTATGATAGTAAAGAATGCGCAGCCGCGCAAGCGGCTGATGCCGTCAAACGCATGAAAAATATTTACAGGCAAAAAGCAATCTCTCGCTCTACCCTGTCCGATAAGAGGCAAGGCAGCAACTGCGGCGGCGGAGTATTTCGCTAAATATTTTTAAAAGAGCGGGCGATATATTTTATCGCCCGCTCTTTTATTTTAACTGCTAATGGATGTCTCTGAAACGTTTAAACTCTGCAAAAACTCGCGCTTATCCGCGCATTTTACGCCGCAGCCGATATGGCTCTTGCGGATTTTATATCTGAAATCATTATCGGGAAGTTCTTCTTTCCCCTGCGCCCTTGCGCTATTACCGCTCCTAAATCTATATTCTTTATGCTTTCAAATAACTCTGCAGAACTGCTCTTTGTCTCTATTGAGGTCTTTAACATCGCTAAACTCCCGCTCAAACT
>JAISLV010000149.1 GCA_031277075.1 Endomicrobium sp.
TTCTTGTAGTTTTGGCGGGACCTTTGATAGCCTATTATCAAGTCGGGCATTCTTTTTCAAACGTTTTAATCGGGTTTTTAATTTCTTTGACAATAGTGGGTTTTGAATACCTAATTCAAAGAACGCCGCTAGACTCTTTGATTGTCGGCATTATCGGAATAGTTTTAGGGCTTATAGCCGCAAAAATTGTAGATTACGGAGCGCTGTTTATAGATAACCGCACGGTTGATTTATTTTTTGAAAAATATTCGCTGCTTATAAAAATACTTTTCGCTTATTTTGGGCTTATTGTAGCCGTAAATAAAAAAGACGAAATAGAACTTTTGGATAAAGACATTTTTAAACTTTCAAATAAAGACAAGATTTACGAGCCTGTAATACTTGACACAAGCGCCGTTATTGACGGAAGAATTTACGATATAGCCGAAACAAAATTTTTAATGGCGACGCTTGTCATCCCGAAATTTATTTTAAACGAGCTTCAGCGGCTTGCCGATTCAAACGACGCGATTAAAAGAAACCGCGCCAAAAGAGGATTGAATATCGTCGCAAAACTCCAAAAATCAGAAAATATTATTTCAAAAATTTACGATAAAGATTATCCCCAGATTAAAGACGCCGACACAAAACTCGTAGAGCTTGCAAAAGAATCAAAAGCTAAAATAGTCACTACGGATTTCAATTTAAATAAAATAGCTTCTATTCAGGGCGTGTCGGTTTTAAATATAAACGATTTGGGGAATTCTCTGACGCCCGCCTACTTGCCCGGAGAAAATTTTATGATATTTTTAATTAAAGAAGGCAGCCAGCAAAACCAAGCCGTAGGATACCTTGACGATGGAACTATGGTAGTCGCCGAAGACGGACGCAAGTTTATAGGCAAACGCGTTGAACTCACCGTAACTTCAATAATACAAAATTCTTCGGGCAGAATGGTTTTTGGAAAAATTTCTGACAATAACGAAATGCCCGCCGCGCGCAAAAACATAAAAGAAAAGGAAAGAGAATAGTGAAAGCGGCGGCTATAATAGTCGCGGGCGGTTCGGGGAAACGTTTCGGCTCAAAAACGCCGAAACAATTTTTATTATTGCGCGGCAAACCTGTTTTTCTATGGAGCGCGGAAACTTTTGCCTCAATAAAAGTTTTTAAGCAAATTATTATCGCCGTTCCGCAAAATTTATTGGGTTTGCTTGCAAAAAAATATCCGCAATTTAGTTTTGCCGCAGGCGGAAAAGAACGCTTTGACACCGTAAAAAACGCTCTCGCTTTAATTGACAAAGATATTGACTATACGGCTGTCCACGACGCAGCCCGCCCGCTGATAAACAGGCTTGACATTCTTGCCGTTTTAAAAAAAGCGGTTAAATGCAAAGGCGCGATAGCTGCGGAAAAAACGAAAGACACGATAAAAACCGTCAAAAGCGGCTATGTAAAAAATACTTTAGACAGAAGCGTTTTATACAATGCGCAAACTCCTCAGATATTTGCGGCAAACACGCTTTTTAAAGCCTACTCAAAAACCGTTCCCAAAGCTACTACCGACGACTCGGCTCTTGTGGAAAATTTAGGCGTAAAAATATCGGTCGCGCAAACGAAATTTCCTAATTTTAAAATTACGACCAAAACGGATTTTGCGCTTGCAAAACTCATATTATCCGCGCCAAACAGCCGTATTTAAAAGCCGCCCGTTAAAAAATTAAAGACTGACGCGGGAAAAGATAACGATTTGTTTTTACGGCGGTAAAACTTTGACTTTTTAGAGAAGCCGCGTCAAAGAGGTAAAAATGCCGATAGGGTTTGGATACGACGCGCACAGGTTTAAAAAAGAGCGCAATTTAATTTTAGGCGGAGTTAAAATTGCCGTCTGCAACGGGCTTGACGGACACAGCGACGCCGACGTTTTGCTTCACGCTTTGATGGACGCGCTGCTAGGAGCCGCAGGACTAAACGACATAGGACATTTTTTCCCAAATACCGACCCGAAATATAAAAACATTTCAAGCGTAAAACTTTTAAAGGAAGTTTACGCCCAATTAAAAAAGCGTAACTTCAAAATTAATAACGTTGATATGACGGTTATAGCTGAAGCCCCGAAAATTTATCCGTTTATTGACGAAATGAAAGAAAACATATCAAAAACCCTCAAATTAAACAAAAAGAAAATCGCAATTAAAGCCACCACAAACGAAAAAATGGGTTTTATAGGAAGAGGCGAAGGAATAGCCGCAATGGCGGTCGCGTCTTTAAAATAAACTCAAATTTTTCCGCTAAATGATTCTCTTTCAATCCTTGACATTTGCGGCAGGTCAAAGAAGAAAATGCAAGCCGCGTCCTAAGAGCAAGGACTGACAAATTTTCTGATGTAGAAATGCCGCAGAGCAATGTCTCAAGGCGCAGGCTCGGGTGGGCGTTAGGGTTTTTAGAGACGTCCAGTGGCTAACGGCTTAACTGCAGA
Source organism: Endomicrobium sp. (assembly GCA_031277075.1). Lineage (GTDB taxonomy): Bacteria > Elusimicrobiota > Endomicrobiia > Endomicrobiales > Endomicrobiaceae > JAISLV01. The sequence goes on from JAISLV010000149.1 coordinate 2,456, forward strand.
CCCTGGAACGAGTTCAAGGCGACGGGCAGCGGTCGCGCGGCGTGGATTTAATGTTTTTTTACAACAATGACTGCGCTTTAGCCGCCGTTTTCGCTGAGGGCTTTGATATAATTAATTCTTCCTTCTAAATTTTGGTTTATTAAATCGTATTGCAGCTCATAGCCCGCTTTATTTTTCTCTAAAGTTTCCTTAGCTTTTAACAAATACGTCAATTTTACGTTTAAATCTTTTTCCCAATTAATTTTTTGAAACCAGCCCCAAACTTCAGATAATCCGCCGTTTAAAAGCATTGCGTCTGTGACGGTTTGCGGGTTTTTCCAAAATCTTTTTCTTGTAAAACTGTCAAAAAAAGAAAAAGCGATAAATAACGCTAAACTTACCGCAAGTAAAGGTTTTAACTTATTGCTAAGACGAGGAACAACGCAAAGCCGAATAAAAGCGCAAACTGTAAAAAATATTCCCGTTGAAGCCCCATACATATACCGCAAACTGATTAGCTCGCTTTTATACATTACAATTATTCCGGGCAGTAAAAAAAATATAAAAAAAGCGGGCGCAATAGCAAAAGCTTTGTTTTTTCTATATATCGCAAACGACATTGCGGCAAAAACCAAAATTACGGCGAATTTTTCAATATATGTTCCCGCCATTTGCGTAAAATTCATAAGCGGCGGAGCAAAAATTATGTCAAAAGACGGCGGAAAAAAACTGAAAATTATATAGTCGCCGATAATCGCGGGGATTTTATATATTGATTCCCAGCCGAAAAGCTGCAAAGAAAACATAAGCCCATTGTCAAAAACCGCCTGCTGACTATTTAAAGAATTGCGCAAATACGAAACATATAAATTTACTATGATACAAATTGAGGCGGCGGCTATAAACGGGATTAAACGGTTAACGCCGCGTTGAAACTTTGCGCAATCGCTAAAAACGGCATTATTTGATTTGGATTTAGCGTCCGTTTTGTTGAACGGGCATGCATAACCGTTAAGAAGAATCTCCTCAGGGCGGGTATTATTGCGGCTTATTTCATATATAAAAAGCAAGGCTGGAAGAACTATTATTGTAGGCCAGAAAAACAGTCCGATAAAAAATAAAAAAACGGAAGCCGCCAAAAAGTGTCTGTCTTGGTTATGTTTTAAGCCTTTAGCATTGGTAAAAGTGTATAAATAGAAAGAAGAAAAACCAAAAAATACCGTAAATAAATGTCCGCGCGCGGCTATTTCGTTTATCGCATTGGAACATATTGGCGAAACGCAAAAAAGTAAAGCCGTGAAAAAAGCTATGCCGTAAGATTTTGATAAACGCAAAATAAGAAGATAACATAAAATTACGTTGAAAATATGCAAAAAGTCGCTTAACAAATGCGAAAAATGCGGATTGTATCCGACAAAATAGTGAAGTCCGTAATTTACAAGATGTTTGAAAGGAACGTAAAAGTGGAAAGATTGTATATCGGTAAAAAGTTCAACAGGAAAGCCGCGTTTTGCGTTTTGAGGATTTACAGACGGATTTAAAATTATTTCTTGGTAATCGTCGTAATAAGAATATCCGTTAGAAATGTTCCCAAAATATAAAACTGCGCTTATAATGGCAAGAATTAATATAAAAAGTAAGTTTTTATTCAATTATCGCCTCATAATGAGTGTCTCTAAAAGCCTATAATGTTCGTAATTGCCGCAAATTTTGCGGCAATTCAAAGAAGAAAATGCAAGCCGCGTCTTTAGCTTTTACTGTTGTCCGTCATTTCCGAATTTATTTCAGAATCTGCCGTTAGGCGTCAACCGCAAAAAAACAGACACTGAAAGAGACATTGAAACAGACCCTGAAAGAGACCCTGAAACAAGTTCAGGGTGACGCGTTCGCGTCAGTTTTGGGTGACGCGTTCGCGTCAGTTTTAGGTGACGCGTTTTCGTCAGTTTTGGGTGACGCTTTGCGTCAGTTTTGGGCGATGCTTCGTGTCAGTTTTGGGCGATGCTTCGCGTCAGTTTTGGGCGATGCGTTTGCGTCAGTTTTGTATGACAGACATAACAGCAACAACAAAAGCAAACTACAAACCCTCGTTGGCGTTCCGCAGCCGCTCCTTTATAAATAAAGGGAAATTTAACGTACATTATAGGTTTTTAGAGACACCCTTTATGAATAAACTGAAATAACGGCAACGGGAAATATTGCGCTGTTAAGCGGTTTTTTTGCTTGAAAGTTTTATCCCTAGTTTTCTTGCAGCGCCTTCGCCTTCGGAAAAAGTTTCAACAGATTGGTCGGACTCAAGGTATAAATGTATGGTTTTCCTTTCTTTTGCGCTCAAATTGGCAAAACGATAGATTTTGCCTGTGCGTTTTACGTATTCAACGGCTTTATCAGCCAATATCCGCAGTTTATCATTTTGTTTTATTCTATAATTTTCGCAGTCAAGGGATACTTTAATTTTTGAGTCAAGTTTGTTATTTGCGATTATTTGAGTCAAGTATTCTAATGCGTCAAGGGTCTGACCGCCTTTTCCTATCACGTAATTGCCTGAACCGTTTGCGTATATTTCTGCGCTGACCGTATCCTTTTCTTTATCAAAAGAAGTTTTAAGGCTTTTTGCGGGCATGCCCATTTTTGAAAGAATATTTGTCAAAGCGCGTTTAACTTTTTCCTGCGGTTCTTTCGCGTCGGTAAAGCATCCCTGATTTTTGCAGCAGTTTTGCGGGGCTGACACTAAAATTGTCGCGGGTTTTGAACCCATAAACCCAAAAAGTCCGTTTGAGCCTTCGTCAAGCACTCTCACTTCAATTTCTTCTCTGGCGCAGCCCAGCATTTCAAGCCCTTTATGTATAGCGTCTTCTACGGTTTTACCTTTAATTTCTATTTCAGGCACGATAAAATTCTCCTCTATAGGCGTATCTATAAACAATCGACGCCCGCCCTTACCGCGTATTCAGGCATTATTTCGCCGCTTTTACCGCCGGCGTTTGCTTTTTCATAATCACAAACTGCATTATCATAGAGCAAACGCTGTTTGTAAGCCAGTATAATACTAAGCCCGCAGGAAATGTCCAAAACATAAAAGTAAAAATTATCGGCATTATATACATTATTCTTCTTTGCGTAGGGTCTGAAACCGCAGTAGTCATTTTCTGCTGAAAAAACATTCCCAACCCCATTATCAAAGGAAGCAAGTTTAAATTGAAAAAACCAAAACTCATAAATTGGTCTGCCGCAGATAAATCTTTTACCCACAAAATCCACGCTTCATTTCTAAGTTCGTAAGCGTTTCTTAACATAGTGAAAAAAGCCCAAAAAATAGGCAGCTGCAAAAGCATAGGCAAACAGCCGCCCAAAGGATTAACTTTTTGGCTTTTATATAAGTTCATCATTTCAGCCTGCAGTCTTTGCGGGTTTTCTTTAAATTTGTCTTGTATCTCTTTTATCATAGGCTGAACGCGTTTCATAGCAGCCATAGCTTTATAACTTTTTAAAGAAAGCGGCAAAAGTAAAACTTGAATTATCAGCGTAAGTATTATAATAGCCCAGCCGTAATTTCCCGTTAAATTCTGTAAAAAATTTAAAATTGAAAACGCCGCTTTGCCCAAAAACCCGAAAAACCCGAAATCAACGGTTTTTTCAAGCCCTAAATTATAAGTTTTTAAATAGGTATATCCTTTCGGTCCTAAATAAAAGTTGATAGAGTATTCTTTGCTTTCGTTTTCTTTAGGCGAATTTGCCGAAATGGTTATTGAATAGGGGCGTTTTTTGTCTTGCCTTGCAGGAATTATTTGGTCAAACTCTATTGATTTTTCAGGTATAAAAGCGGCAAGGAAATATCTATTGTCTATAGCAGCCCATCTATATAACGACGCGGTTACAGAATCCTTTTTTAGTTTTTTTACTTTGCCGGGTTTAACGGCGGTAAAAGCTATAGCCCTTGTTACGCTGATATTTTCTTTTTGTTCTTTTTCATCGGTTCCTAACCCCGGTCCCCATTCAAGCTCAATTTGCGGGAGCAAAGCGTCTTTGTTAATTTTGGAAAGCGCGATATTGAGATTGTGCATATTGGAATCCGCAGAAAGCGTATAGGTTTTTACTATTTTCCAGCCTTGCGGGGAAATATGCTCAAAAACGATTTTGTCATTAGATTTTGAAACGATTTTATAGTTTGAACCCGGAAAATTTGACATTACAGGCGCGGCTTGCGGCAAAACCAAGTCTATCCATTGCCCGTTTTTTTCTTTTACCGACCAGCTGATAACGGAAGCGCCCCTGTTTGAAAGCGTCGCTTTATAAAGGCTGGTTTCAACATTTACGGTTTCTTCTTCAAATATGCCGTCTTCTTGCGAAACGGACGCGCCTTCTTTTTTAAGGTCGTTTTTTGCGTTGGCATTGGCAATAGGCGCAGATGTCTGCGTTTGCTCAACGGCTTGCGTTTGTTTTTGCTGCGGTTCGGGTTGCGGCGGAGTGAAAAAGTAATACCACACAAAAATCGTAAAAGCGGAACAAACAACAAATAAAATCGTATTCTTTTGCATTAAAAAATCCTTTGACGTCTTCCTGTCGCCCTGAATTTATTTCAGAGTCTGTGGTTTGTCAGTGAATTTGCTTAGCTGCCGTTCTTCGTCTTTCTGTCTTTGCCATGTCTCTATGCGTCTACGCATCCATGCATCCGTCTCTGCCGTTGCCGTTAAATTCCCCTTTTTGCAAAAGGGGCGGACGCGCAACGGACGGGACATTTGTAGTTTGTCTTTGCTGTTGCCTAACTTCTTAGCTGCGTCCTTTGCGCTCTTGCCGTTTTGGCACTTCGTCCACGCCGCCTTCGCAAAAGGGATGGCAACGCAAGATTCTTTTACAGGCTAGAAAAGAGCCTTTTAAAAATCCGTGAATTTCTATTGCTTGATAAGCGTAAGAAGAGCAGCTCGGTTGGAAACGGCATCTCGGAGGCGTAAAACGCGACGCCGCTTTATAACATTTGATAAGAAAAAGAGCGATATGTTTCATTAGAATTTATTTTCATTATGCAAATTAGCTCGTTTAAGGGCGTCTCTAAAAACCCCAACGCCCGTCCTTGCCGCCCCTTTTGCGGCAAGGACGAGCATTATAGGTTTTTAGAGACACCCTTAAGCAAATCTAAGACGTTTTTTTTTAGACTGTTATAATCCAAAGACGCGCCGTAAGATTTAGAAATAAAAATTATATCTAAGCCTGGCGCCAGCAAATGCTTATTAGTTCTAAAAATTTCTCTCAATCTTCTTTTTAATCGGTTTCTTTCAACGGCAATCCCGACTTTGCGGGAAGTTATTAAACCCAGTCTTTTTATATAGACGCCGCTTTTTTTATACGCTAAAATTTTAACGGCTTTATTTTCAAGTTTTATTCCGTTTTTAAAAACTTTGTTAAAATCTTTTTGGCTGTGAAGCCTTTCGCTGTATGAAAACGAAAAATTTTTCATGGTAAAAATGCGCTTAAAAGTCTAACAAATCTTCTTTAAAGTTTTTGCCAAACTTATCCGCCGTTTGCGTTTTATGCGCTGATTGTAGCGCGTCCTTTTCTTCTGCGCGCGCTCAAAACCCTTCTTCCTCCGGGCGTTGACATTCTAGCTCTAAAACCGATTTTCTTTTTTCTTCTGTCTTTGTTAGGCTGAAACGTTCTTTTCATTTTAAAAATATCCTTTGTTTTTACAAATTTTTTACTTGCGTAATCGTTTTATAAGCATATAAATATTTGGTATTATATCTAAATTCCGCGCCGCGTGTCAAACGACGACCAACGGCGAAGAATGCAGCTAAGAAGTTAAGCGGCTAGGAAGTTAGGCAACGGCAACGGCAAAGCCGAATGACAAACCATTTCACGACAATAACAAAGGCAAGCGGAAAAAAACAAAAAAGCGGCGGACGGCATAATATATTCTTTTCTAATGAGGTTTTTATGAAATTTCAAAAAATTATTTTTTCTTTGGCGGGGCTTTGCATTTTTTCAATATCGTCTTCTTTTGCGGCGCAGCTTGCTTTTGACGGTCAAACGCGGCTGCGTTACGAGTATTTAGGGAACAATTCCGCCCTTACAGACGAACGCGCCAGCTATTTCAGATTTCGCTTTTCGGGCGGAGTAAAAGCCGATTTTTCGGGGTTCGCCTCTTTATACGGCAAACTTACTACAGAGAGCCGTTCCTATATTTATAATTCAGGCAGAGACGCCGTTTATAATGCGGACGAAGCCGTTATAGATAACTTTTTTATTTTTCTGCCCGATATAAAAGGTTTTGAAATTAAAGCGGGGCGTTTTGATTTAAACCCGCAAGAATACGGCGAAGGTTTTTTGTTTGCAGACGGAACGCCTTTGGACGGGTCGCGCACTTCTTATTTTAACGCTTTAAGGCTGCGTTATAACAATATTGAATTTCTCGGAATATACAATACAAAACAAGACGAACTTCCAGTTATAAATAACCGCGATAAACTTTTAAATTCTTCTACGGAAACCGCCGCGGTAATTTACGCTCGTTTCAAAAAAGAGGGCGATGATTATGGCAAAATTTCCGAGATTTCTTTTGAACCGTACTATATATATAAGGAAGAAGCGGATATTGCCGATATAAATACGCTTGGAACGTATTTTAAATACGCGTTCAATAAATTTGCGCTCAGAGCTCAAGCGGCTTTTCAAACAGGCAAATACGGCGGTAAAACAAAAAACGCTTTCGGCGGATACATATTCGGCGACCTGCCTATTGCAGATTTCATAAAATCCCTGTCTTTCGGATATATCTATTTATCCGGCGCAGACGAAAACGGCGGCGCGTCTTGGAATCCGCTGTTTTCGCGTTATCCGTGGCAGTCGGAAATTATGGCGACGCTCTACGGCGCAGAAAGCGGGGCGGGCTATTGGACTAATTTGCAGCTGTTAAAGGCGTCTGCCGCGTTTGCGCCTTTTAATAAAACCGCAATAGAAGCGAGCTATAATTATTTGCTTGCAAACAATACCGTTTCAGGCGATATTTTCGGCAGCGGCAAAGAAAGAGGGCATCTTGCCGTGTGCAGAATATCTTACGCTTTTTCAAAAGAAATAAAAACTTACATTCACGGCGAATATTTTATACCGGGAAACTTTTATAAAGAAAACGCAAAAAACGCGTCGTTCTTAAGGCTGGAAATCTCGGCAAAGATTTAATTTAGAGCAAAAAACGCGGCTGAGCGGCAATTGCATAAATTAAAGGTTATTTCCCAATGAAAAAACAGCCGTATATGCCGCTTTTTTGGCGTTTTTATTTGCGTTGCCTGCGATTTTAGCTTGTTTTTTAATATTTTGTTTATGTAGGATTTTTAATTGCAATAGCCGCAGTATCTGCGCGGCGTTTATTGCGTTATGCGCAAGAATTAACTTGCAAAAAGCGATGCTTGGCGATTTGCCTAAGGCGAATTGAAAAAGAAATTTATGGCAATTCATCCATCCCTTTGACGTTTATCCTTGTTCTTTTGACTTTAACAGTTGAAATATAGTTAAATATTTGTCGGCAATTCTATTGTCAGATTTTTTGCTTGTTTTTTAAAGAGGTTTTTATGAAAATGGCAGACGCCAAATCTTTGGCTCAAAAAATTGCGTTTTCTCCGCTTACTTTTCAAGCCGTGCGCGCTTGTTTAGCGTTTGGCATTTTTAAAATTGTAGATGAAGCAAACGGAATTGAACTTGAAGAAATAAAAAAAGCCGCAGGGAAAAGCGCTTACGCGGTTTCAACTCTGCTTGAAGTTATGGCGGCAGCCGGCGTTTTAGAATATAAAGACAAAAAATATTACTCCACTAAAATTGCACAATGCTTTTTATACGACGAGATGACAAAGATTAATTTTGATTTTGTCAACGACGTCTGTTATCAAGGCGCGTTTTATTTGACGGAAAGTTTTGAAAACGCAAAACCTGAAGGATTAAAAGTTTTTGGAACTTGGAAGACGGTGTACGAAGGGCTTTCGCAACTGCCAAAACAAGTAAAACAGAGCTGGTTTGCCTTTGACCATTTTTACAGCGACAACGCTTTTTGCGACGTAATAAAAATTATTTTAGATAAAAATCCTAAAACTGTCTATGACGTCGGCGCAAATACGGGGAAATTTGAGCTGGCTCTTTTTTCAAAAAATTATCAAGGGACAGCCGTTCTTTGCGATTTGCCCGCGCAGCTTGCAAAAGCGAAAGAAAATTTATCCGCGTCGGGTTTTGCAAAAAACTGCGTTTTTTATCCGATTGACGTATTGGAAGAGAGTTCTGAATTTATGATTTTCGGCTCAAATAAATCTGCGGCAGACGGCGGCGGGGGAAAAGAAATTTTGACGCCCGACGCAATTTTGATGAGCCAGTTTTTAGATTGTTTTTCTAAAGAGCAAATAATTTCTATACTTAAAAAAGCCGCCGCCGCTATGACAAACAAAACGCGGCTTTATATTTTAGAACCTTTTTGGGACGAACAAAAATTTGACGCCGCAAAACTTTCTTTAACGCACGCCTCTTTATACTTTACGGCTATAGCAAACGGCAATAGCAAAATGTACGCTTTAAACGAAATGCAAAACTGCATAACTTTTGCGGGGCTGCAAACGGCAAAAATTCACAAAAATATCGGCAGCCATGAATATACTTTGTTAGAAGTGGAAAAGCCCGATAAAACCAAATAAGGGAAAGAGGAACAAAAATATGAAAAAAGTAATTTTATTTGCGGCTTTTATTTCGGTTTTATTTTGTTTAATGTCTTGCGAAGAAAGAAAAGATTATCCTTTGTCGCGCGTTGAAATATGGGAAAGCGGAAAAAAAGTTTCGTGGATACCAAATATTGTAATAGGAAGCACATATACTTTTACCGCAAAATTTTTCAATTCTAAAAGCCAAGAAGTGCAAGCTCCGCACCCTGAAAACGTTTTCTGGATCGCCGATGAGGCGACCGCTTCTTCGGCGACATTTACGCCGACAAGTGGCGTAACGACTTCTTATGTAATGACAGATTATACGAGGGAAAACACCAGCGGCAAAATAAGAGTTGAATATGAAAATTTAAATTCTCCCGAAATAACGGTTCTGTTTATACGATAACGCCTGCTAAATTTCCACGTCAAAAGACGAACTGCAACCGCTCAATTGTTGTTCTCCTAGCTGCCCAACTGCTTAGCTGCATTGTTTGCCTGCCATGCATCTATGCATCCATGCGTCCATGCATCTTGTCTCAGCTCAGCTGCGTTTTTTTGAAAAATCCGTCAAAAAAAGCTAAAATCTTATCACTATGAAAAACATACAATTATTGTCAGGCGACGAAGCGCTTGCCCGCGGCGCATTTGAGGCGGGACTCAAAATTGCCGCAGCATACCCCGGCACTCCCTCTACAGAAATTTTGGAATACCTTGCAAACTTTGACGAAGTTGACGCTCAATGGGCTGTCAACGAAAAAACGGCTTACGAAGCCGCGCTTGGCGCGTCTATTGCAGGCGTTCGCAGTCTTTACTCTTCAAAACATGTAGGGCTAAACGTAGCGATGGATCCTTTGATGACTTCGGCTTACACAGGCGTAAACGGCGGTTTTGTAGTTGTAGTCGCCGACGACCCGCAGCTTGCCTCCTCTCAAAACGAGCAAGACAACAGGCTTATAGCAAAA